>DASVEW010000046.1:0-15937 GCA_036380355.1 Gaiellaceae bacterium
GATTCGGACGAAGTCGTTGAGGATCCCCTCGCGCGTCAGCTCGCTGACGACCCGGGCGCCGGTTCGGCCCCCGGCGAGTCCCGTTGCGACGACCGGCACGTCCATCCGCTTGAGCGCCCGCGCGATGTTGACGCCCTTGCCGCCTGCCAGCGTGAGGCCGGCGCTAGCACGGTGCCGCTGGCCCGGCTGGAAGTTCGGCACCGTGAGCGTCCGGTCGAGCGCGGCGTTCATCGTCACGGTGACGATCATGTGACCCGCCCGGTGACGTTGCCGCATTCCTGGCGCGCGAAAAACGCCTCAGGAGTGCCAGGAAGGGCGCGTGCATATCCAGCGGATATGTGCGCGACCGAGGGGCGCTCCTGAGGCGATTTTGCAGCCGCCAGGGACACGGAGGGCGTTGCCGGGTGGGTCACGTAAACCACCCGCCGATGTGGTCGACAGTGCGGCCCGCGTACCAGCCCGTCCGGTCGAGGAAGCCGGGATCGTCACGGGCCTCCGCCGCGACGAGCGGCGTCCGGCCGAGCAGCCGCTTCCGGTCGTAGACGCGGAGCTCGCCGACAACCTGCCCCTCGCGCACCGGCAGGTCCAGCCGGCTCGGCAGGACGACGCGCTCGACGAGCGGCCGCCCGATGCGCACCGGCCGGCGGAGCGGCCGCGCGGCGACGGCGGGGACCGGGTCGAAGCCCCACTCGACCGGGATCCGGCCGTAGACGCGGTCCGGCGAGGCGAGCGGGACGTAGGCGTACCGGGACATGCCCCAGGCGAGGAGCTCCTCGAGGTCAGCGTTGCGGACGCCGCGCGAGGGGCTCCCGAGGATCGTCGCGTAGATCGTGACGTGGTTCCCGCGCGCGGCGGCGACCATGCTCCAGCCCGCCTGCGACGTGTGGCCCGTCTTCACGCCGAACACGCCGGGGAACTCGCCGAGCAGGTCGTTCCACGTGTGGAGCCGCCGCCCGCCCGAGATCGTGGCCGACTCCTGGCGAACGAGCTGCCGGACCATCGGATGCTTCATCGCCTCCAGCGCGAGCCGGGTGACGTCCCAGGCGGACGAGTAGTGACCGGTCGTGTCCAGCCCGTCCGGGCGCGCGAACTGCGTCTCGCGGAGACCGAGCGTCCTCGCGTACCGGTTCATGAGCGCGACGAACGGGCCGCTGTCCCCGCCGCCCAGGTGCTCGGCCATCGCGACGGCGCTGTCGTTCGCGCTCTGGATCAGCGCTGCTGCGATCAGGTCCCGCATCGGGATCCGCTCGCCGGCGCGGAGCCTGATCGTCGACCCGGTGACGCCGACTGCGTCCGCATCCACAGAGACGATCGTCCCCGGCTTCGCGCGCTCGAGCGCGACGAGCACCGTCATCAGCTTCGTGATGCTCGCGATAGGGGCCCGTTCGTGCGCCCGCCGCGCAAGCAGCACCTCGCCCGTCTGCGCCTCCTGGACGAGGTAGGCGCGCGCGTCGACCTCGGGGGTCGCGGCGGCGGCCGGTGCAGACCAGGCGAGGACGGCCAGGAGGGCGGCGAGCCGCTTCACCGGCGTGAACGTTAGTCGTCGTCGCCGTCACGCCGCCGACGACTCTTCTGGTCGGCGCCGACGAGTCGGCGCCTACGCGACCCGAATGGGCTCCCCGACACGGAGGGCGGTCGGGTCGATGCCGGGGTTCAGCTCCATCAGGCGGTCGACGCTCGTGCCGAACTTCTCCGCGATCGAGGCGAGCGTGTCGCCGCTTCGGATGGAATACGCCGTCGCCTGCGCTCTCTTCGTCCTCGGCTTCGCACGCAGTTCCTCCGCCACCGACGTCGTCGGCGCAGCAGGCGCAGCATCGCCCCCGTGGAGCGCCGGCCGCGCGAGAACGACGATCGCCGTCACCGCCGCGAGCGCCAGGACGGGAAAGCCGTAGCGCACGAACCACCAGGGGATCGTCACCATCCGGCCGCCGCCCAGACCTCGCTGCGGAGCTGCGCCGCCGCCGCCGCCGCGGCCGAGCGCCAGTCGCCCTCGCCGTGCCTGTACGCGTAGATCACGGAGCGGGCCGCGGCGACGAGCGCGCTCGCAGGCCCGCTCGTGAACGCACGGGCCACGTCCGCCGGCGTCGCTCCCTGCGCTCCCAGCCCGGGAAGGAGCAGCACGGCCTGCGGGAGCAGGCGCCGCGCTTCCGCGACCGCACGCGGATGCGTCGCGCCGATCACGGCCCCGACGCTCGACAGCCCCCGCTCGCCGACGACGTCCTCGCCCCACTCGGCCACCAGCGAGGCGACGTGCTGCCAGAGCGGCCGGCCGTCGGAGAGGACGAGATCCTGGACCTCGCCGCCGCCGGCGTTCGACGTGCGGACGACGCAGAAGATCCCGCGCCCGTGGCGCCTGCAGGCCGCGAGGTACGGATCGACCGAGTCGCGGCCCAGGTACGGGTTGACGGTCAGCGCGTCGGCCACCGGCTCGGCGCCCTCCTCACGTGGCTCGAGATACGCGGCCGCGTAGGCGCGCGCCGTCGACCCGATGTCGCCGCGCTTGCCGTCCGCCAGCACTACGAGCCCCGCAGCGCGCGCGTAGTCGCAGACCTCCTCGAACGCGGCGAGGCCGGGGGCGCCGAGAGCCTCGAAGAACGCGAGCTGGGGCTTCACGCCGACGACGTACGGCGCGACCGCGTCCACGATCCCGCGGCAGAAGCGGGCGGACGCGTCGGCGGGCGGCTCCCCGCGCAGCTCGACGGGGAAGAGCTCCGGCCTCGGGTCGAGCCCGACGAGCACCTGCGAGCGCTTGCGGTCCACGGCGTCGGCGACCCGGTCGCCGAACGTCATCCCGCCGACCTCCACGGTCTCCACCTCCGACATTCGCGCTGAGGGTACTGAGGGCGCCAGACGCAGAACGGGGGCCCTTCCGGGCCCCCGTGAGAACTTCCCGCCCGGAGCGGGGCTACATCGAGCTCTTGACGGCGCTCTTCAGCTGGCTCCCCGCCGAGAACTTCGGGACCTTCGATGCGGGGATGTGCACGCGCTCGCTGGGGTTGCGCGGGTTCACGCCCTGCCGGGCCGCGCGGTTCTGCACTGAGAACTTGCCGAATCCGGTGAAAGCGACTTCCTCGCCGTTCCGGAGTGCGTCGGTGATCGACTCGAGAAACGCGTCGACGGCCTCACCGGCTTCCCGCTTCCCGATATTGGCCTTCTGCGCCACGCGATCCACGAATTCCTGCTTGGTCACGAAAGATTCTCCTCCCTCGACGACAGTGCCAGTGCCTCTGAGGACCCTAACAGCGATCCTATTTCCGCTCAACCATGCGGTTTGCGGCGGTTTTCTACGCCGGAAGCAGCTCTCCTGCCCGAAAAAGGGGCCGGAGGCGCACGCCGAGGCGCGCCAGCTCGTCGGTTCCGCCCTCCTCGCGGTCGACCACGCAGACCGCGGTCCGGCACTCGAGACTCGCCTCGCGGAGCGCCTCCACGGCCGCCACGGCGGCCCCTCCGGAGGTCACGACGTCCTCCACGAGGCACACCCGCTCGCCCGCCTCGAAGGCGCCTTCGATCCGGTTGGAGGTGCCGTAGTCCTTCGCCTCCTTGCGGACGATGAGGAACGGAAGCCCTGACGCGAGCGAGGAGGCAGCGGCGAGTGCGACAGCGCCGAGCTCCGGGCCGGCCAGCCGCGCCGCCTCGGGCTCGTGCTCTCCCACGACCGCGGCGACCCGGGCGCCGATCGCCTCCAGGAGCTCCGGCCGGGTCTCGAACCGGTACTTGTCGAAGTAGTGGGTCGAGCGGCGACCGGAGCGGAGCACGAAGTCGCCCTCGAGCAGCGCGTGCTCGCGCAGCGCCGACCGCAGCTCGTCGTCCGTCACCCCAGGATCTCGAGCAGCTCGCGGGCGTCGTCCAGCAGGTCCTCGGCCTCGACGCCGCGCTCCAGGCGCAGCAGCGAGCCGTCGTCGTAGAGGACGTCCACGTACTCCTTCGGGCGCAGCGCCCGCCTCCAGAGCAGAATCCCGACGAGGAACGCCAGCGGAATCGTGACCCTACGAGGCAGCATTCGCCTTCTCCCGCGTGCGGCGGCCCAGCTTGCGGAGGGTCGCGCGGAGATCGTGGTAGACGAGCCCCGCCACGGCGTCCCGCTCGGTGGCCGCGACGATCGCCCCGGCCGCCTCTCGGACGACGTAGACGTTCCCGTCGGCCGTAACGGCCTCGAGCCGCGCCGCGGAGGCGCCGGTGCGAAGCGCGTCGGCGTGCGCGAGCATCGCTGCCGCGATCTCCGCTGCCCGGCGAGCCTCCTCGTCGCCCACGGAGGCCGCGACCGGATTGCCCTCGAGGTCGAAGATCACGGCGGCCACCACGTCCTCCGAGACGTCCAGCAGCTCCGCTAGGGCCTGATCGCCGGTCACGCCGGGAACATACTGCTGCGATGCGCGAGCCGCTCCACAAGTTCTTCGCCGACCGCGGGCCGCACCTCGCGGCGATGATCGCGTACTTCGCGCTCCTCTCCCTCGTGCCGCTCGTCTTCCTCGCGCTGGCGCTGCTCGGCCTTTTCGGACGAGTCGATGAGTCCACCTACCTCGTCACCGAGCTGAACAAGATCCTTCCGTCGGCGTCGATCTCCCAGATCGTCCGCGTCGTGAATCAGATCCGCGACAACGCCGCGACGCTCGGGTTGATCGGCGGCGTCTTCCTGCTCTGGACGTCGCTTTCGCTCTTCAGCGTCCTCGAGTCGGCCTTCAACATCGTCTACGGGCGGCCGAACCGCTCTTTTCTCCATGGGAAGGGAGTCGCGATCGTCGTCATGCTCGGGACGCTGATCACGCTCTTCGCCGGGCTCGTGATCGGCTCGGTCGGTTTCGAGGTCATCCACGACGCGGCGCCGGGGTTCATCGAGAACCGCTGGGTGGCGTATGCCCTCTCGCTCCTCCTCTCCACCGGCGCGGTGTTCGTCTTCCTCGTCTCGACCTACTACCTGCTGACGAACGAGGACCTGACCTTCCGGGACGTCCTGCCGGGCGCGGTCCTCGCCAGCGTCCTGCTCCAGGTCAGCTTCCAGGCGCTGCCTCTCTACGTGGCGCTCTCGCAGCGGGACGAGGTGCTGACCCTGCGGGCGCTCGGCGCGCCGGTGATCCTCCTGATCTGGCTCTACGTGATGGCCAACGCGATCGTCTTCGGCGCCGAGGTCAACTACTGGCGGGCCCGCCGCCGCCTCATCGAGGAGGACGCGATTCCGGGGCTCGCCTGATTTCGCGGAAGGTCTCACGACTTTCCGCGACCGTCTGGAGCCGGGCGCCGCCTCGCGGCGCGCGGCCTTGAACGCTGCAGGAACTTCCTCGTCCCTCGACCGCAGCGGCGGAACGGGCTAAGCCCGTTCCGCGGCGAACGATTCGAGCAGCGCCTGGGCGGCACGCGCTCGGTGGGAGTGCTCGGCCTTCCACTCGTCGCCGAGCTCGGCGACGGTGCGCTCCTCGCCGGCCGGGACGAAGACCGGGTCGAAGCCGAAGCCGCCCGATCCTGCCGGCTCCTTTGCGATCCGGCCCTCCAGGATTCCCGTGCCGCGCCGCTCCTCGCCCTCCGGTGAGAGCGCGACGAGCTCACACACGTAGCGGGCTCGCCTTCCTTCGTCCTCGACACCCGCGAGCTCGCCGAGGACGCGCTCGACGTGCAGCTCGCCCGCGAAGCGCGCGGACTTGATGCCGGGCGCGCCGCCGAGGCCCTCCACCTCGAGCCCCGAGTCCTCGCCGAGGACCCAGGATCCCGGCGCGGCGGCCCGTCCAAACTCGGCTTTCGCACGCGCGTTGTCGTAGTAGATCTCCCCCGTCTCGGGCGGGTAGTCGTCCGCGTCGAGCGGCTCCAGAACCCAGCCCGGCAGCGCACGGCGGAGCTCCCGGAGCTTGCCCGGGTTCGCCGACGCCAGAACCGCCCTCAGAGCTCCCAACGTGATGGGGCCTCGGCACAGCGCCTCATTGCGTTGGGGGCTCTCAAGGGTTCCAGCGCGCGCCGCGAACGGCCTCGGCCTGCGTGAGCGCGTCGATGAGCTCGGCGGCGGTCCGGCCGGTGCCGAGCCGAACGCGGAGGTCGACACGCCGGCGGTCGCCCTCCTCCTCGAACTCGAGCGAGCTCACGTCGGCGCCCGCCCTCTCGACCGCCTCCAACACGGAGACGGCGCTCGTGCCGGACGGGAGCTCGACGGCGAGCCGGCCTTCCTCGGGCCGGGTCCGCGCAGAGAGCCGGTAGGCGACGATTCGGAGCGGCCAGAGCGTGAGGAGGACGAGGGCGGTCGTCACGAGGGCCGCCTCGTAGTACCCGACGCCGGCGGCCATGCCGATGGCGGCGACGACCCAGAGCGTCGCGGCGGTCGTCAGTCCCTTCACCGACAGCCCCTGCCGGATGATCGCGCCGGCGCCGAGGAAGCCGATCCCGGTCACGATCTGCGCCGCGATCCGGGTCGGGTCGAAGACGAGCCCCTCCTCGGTCGAGAAGCGCCAGTCCGTCCACGCGTAGGCGGAGACCATCGTGAAGAGCGCCGCGCCGACGGAGACGAGGAGGTGCGTCCGCAGCCCCGCCTCGCGGTCCCGCAGCTCGCGCTCGAGCCCGATTGCCCCTCCCAGCGCCGCCGCGAGCACGATGCGGAGGACGACCTCGGCCCAGGAGAGATCAGGCAAGCACCGCCTCCACGGCGCGCTGCTGTGCCCGGCCGATCTCCTCGATCCCCACCGCCGCCAGGTCGAGCAGCTCGTCGAGCTGCTCGCGCGTGTAGCGCTCCCCTTCTGCGGTCGCCTGCACCTCGATCAGCCGCCCGTCGCCGCTCATGACGACGTTGAGGTCGACCTCGGCGCGGGAGTCCTCCGAGTAGTCGAGGTCGAGCAGCGGCTCGCCGTCGACGATGCCGAGCGAGACGCCGGCAACCGAGTCCGTGAGCGCCTTGCCGAGCCCGTAGCGGTCGAGGCCGCGCCGGGCCGCGACGTAGGCGCCGGAGATGGCGGCGCAGCGGGTGCCGCCGTCCGCCTGCAGGACGTCGCAGTCGATCCAGAGCGTCCGCTCGCCGAGTGCCTCGAGATCGGTGACCGCGCGGAGGGAGCGCCCGATCAGGCGCTGGATCTCGACGGTCCGGCCCTTCTGCCTCCCCGAGCTGGCCTCGCGCGGCGTCCGGTCACCCGTCGAGGCCGGCAGGAGGCCGTACTCGGCCGTCATCCAGCCTTTCCCCTTGCCCATGAGCCAGCGAGGCACGCCCTCGGTGATCGAGGCCGTGCAGAGAACGCGCGTCTTCCCGGCGGAGATCAGCGCCGAGCCCGCCGGCTGCTCGAGGTAGTCGATCTCGATCTCGAGCGGCCGGAGCTCGTCCGGCCTGCGACCATCCGCTCTCACGCCGCAGCCGCCTCCAGCTCGGCGATCTCCACGCGGTCGACGCCCTCCAGCGGCAGCTGGAGGAAGCGCTGGCCGAGCTCCTTGAAGCGCTCCGTCTCGCCCGTCGTCAGAAACCGATAGCCGCCCTCTCGCCGGGCGTCGTTCTCGATCCCCTTCCGGCTCAACGTCTCGGCCACCTCGCGCGCCGTCTCCTCCGCCGAGAAGACGAGCGCGACGCCGCGCCCGAAGACGCGCTGGAAGATCGGGCGGATCAGGGGGTAGTGCGTGCAGCCGAGGATCACCGTGTCGACGTCGGCTTCCTTCAGCGGCCGCGCGTACTCGCGCACCGCGTCGGTGGTCGCTGCGCCGAACGGCTCCGCGCCCTCGATGAGCGGCACGAGCTCGGGGCACGCGACCGGGAAGAGCTTGGTTCCGGCATCGAGCGTGTGGACGAGCTCGGCGTAGCGCCCGGCGGCGACTGTCGCCTCCGTCGCCATCAGCCCGATCCGGCGGTTGCGCGTCACCTGGACGGCGGCGTGGGCCTCGGGCGTGATCACGCCGACGACCGGCACCGAGATCCGCTCCTGCAGATCGGGCAGCGCCGCCGACGTCGCCGAGTTGCAGGCGACGAGGATCAGCTTGACGCCCTGCGATTCGAGCCAGCCCGCGATCTCGAGCGAGAAGCGCCGCACCTCGTCGAGCGGGCGAGGGCCGTACGGCAGGCGCGCGCCGTCGCCGAGGTAGACGAAGTCCTCGTGCGGCATGGTCACGAGGCACTCGTGCAGGACGGTGAGGCCGCCCATGCCCGAGTCGAACACGCCGATCGGCCGGGAATTCATTTGGCGATTGTAAGAAGCCGGGAGCTTGGTCTACCCTCATTTGCCGTGGGTCGCCGTATTCTCCTGCTCGCCGCGGTCTTCTTCGCCGCCCAGGCCGGGACCGCGCAGGCGTTCACCAAGACCGACCACTCGCTGCCCATGGGCGACGGCGTCTTGCTCGCGGCGACGCTGTACACCCCGCCGGGTGCGCCGCCCCCGGGCGGCTGGCCCGCCGTGCTCATGCTCCACGGCCTCGGCGGCAACCGGAGCTCGATGAACACGATCGCCGAGGCGCACCTCGCGCCGCACGGCTACGCGATCCTGACCGTGGACGCACGCGGGCACGGCGCCTCCGGCGGCCAGTCCTCGCTCGTCGGCCCGCGCGAGATCGCCGACTACGCCGCCGCCCTCCAGTGGCTCCGCCTGCGTCCGGGCGTCAGCGACCAGAAGGTCGGCGCTTTCGGGATCTCGCTCGGCGGCGGCTCGGTCTGGAAGCTGCTCAAGGCGCCTGGCGCTCGCCTTGCCGCCGCCGTCCCGATGACGACCTGGACGAGCCTCTACGACTCGCTGCTCCCGCAGAGCCTCGCCAAGTCCGGCCTGATCGCGTACTTCCACAACCTGCTCCCGCCCGAGCGGTGGGATCCGGCGATCACGACGCTCAGGGACGACGCGCTCCAGGGCCGAAACCTCGCGTCGATCCGCGAGTTCGCCGAGCAGCGCTCCGTCCGCTCCGACCTGGCGACGATCCGGACGCCCGTCTTCATGCTCCAGGGACGGCGCGACTACGCGTTCGACATGCAGGAGGCGCTGACGGCGTTCAACCGCCTGCGCGGCCCCAAGCGCCTCTACCTCGGCGGCCTCGGCCATGCGCCCGCGCCGAACCCCGCGGCCGAGCAGCCCTACTACTTCGCGCAGGTCCGGATGTGGTTCGACCGCTTCCTCAAGAACCAGCTCAACGGGATCGACACCCGGCCGCGCATCGAGCTCGCGCCGGATCCGTGGAGGGGACGCACCTACCAGGCGGCGCGCCTGCCGGCCCGGAAGGTCCTCCGCCTGACGTTCCGCGGCAGGAGGACGATCGACGGCCTGGGCAAGGTCGTCCGCACCGTCGCCCCCACACGCCGCCTGAACGAGGCGTTCGGCCACGCGCTCGTCTCGGCGAAGGTGTCCACGCCCACCGGGTGGTCGCATCTCGTCGCGGTGCTGTCGGCGATCACGCCGAGGCGCGAGGAGATCGTGGTCAGCCAGGGCGGCGTCCCGACGACGACGGTCCGCTCGACGACGCGCATCGTCACGATCCGGCTGATGAGCCAGGCGACGACGATCCCGCGCGGCTCGCGGTTCCGGCTGACGCTCGCCGGCGTCTCGACCGCCCAGAACCCGAACAACTTGCTCTACCTGGCCGGCCCGGAGAGCTCGTCGCGCCTCAGGGTCGGCGAGGCGAAGGTCGTCCTGCCGGTCCTGCGGCGGCCGGTCTCGCGTTGAGACCGGCGGTCCTCGTCGTCCTGGTCGCCGCGTTCGGCGTCGCGCTGCCCGGCGCGCACGCCGGCTCGGCAGCGGATCCCGGCGTCACGAGCAACTCGATCCTGCTGGGAGGCACGGTCCCGCTCACCGGCCCCGCGGCCGCCTTCGCCTCGGTCGCGCCGGGCGCCGACGCCTACTTCCGGTACGTCAACGACCGCGGAGGAGTCTTCGGCCGGAAGATCCGGTACAAGTACGTCGACGACGGGTTCGAGGTCAACCGCACCGTCGACCAGACCCGCCGGCTCGTCCAGCAGGACCGCGTCTTCGCGATCTTCAACTCGATCGGAACCGAGCACGCGATCGCGGTGCGGCCGTACCTGAACCAGGTGCGCGTCCCGCACGTCTTCATAGGCACCGGCGCGAGCACGTTCCAGGCCCAGCACGGCCGCTACCCGTGGTCGATGGGCTACCTCCCGAGCTTCGTCGGCGAGGGTGCGATCTACGGCCGCTACGTCGCCGCCTCGATGCCGCGCGCGCGGATCGCCGTCCTCTACGAGAACACCGACTACGGCCGCGACCTGACGAACGGGCTCCGGCGCGGGCTCGGCCGCCGCGCGAGCCGGATCGTCGCCGTGCGGAGCTACGAGATCACGGACGCCGACGTCAACTCCCAGATCTCCCAGCTGAAGCGGTCGGGGGCGAACACGTTCATGCTCTTCGCGACGCCCGGCTTCGCGATCCAGGCGTTCCTCGCCGCCCACCGGCAGGCGTGGCGGCCCCGCACGTTCATCAGCTCCGTCTCGATCGAGCCGTCGATCATGAAGGTGATCCGGCTGAACACGAGCGCGAGAGCCACGACGGGGACGATCAGCATGGGCTACCTCAAGGACCCGAGCTCGCCCACCTGGAACCGCGACCCGGCCATCCGCCTCTACCGCCAGATCATGCGGCGCTACCTGCCGGGCCGGAAGGCGAGCGACGTCTACCACTACTACGGCATGGCGGTCGCCCACTCGATGGTTCACGCGCTCCGGAAGTCCGGGCGGAACCTGAGCCGTGCCGGCTTCCAGCGCGCCGTCACGCACCTGAACCAGACGGACAACCCGTTCCTCCTGCCAGGCGTCGCCGTCCGCACGTCGCCGCGCAACTACTTCCCGATCGCGAGGGCGAAGCTCTTCCGCTACAGCGCGCGGGGCCAGTGGGTGCCGTTCGGGCGGCTCCTTGCGGCTCGTTAACCACCCTGAGAGGATTGCGGGCGTCACCCGCCCGAAGGAACAGCGGCAACTGATTGCCAAAACGCTCGTCTTACCCCACTGAAAGGGGGTCTCTTGACTAAACCAATCCGCTTCGTCCTGCTCTCGTCCGTGTGCGCCCTCGCGCTCGCGTTCGGGGGCAACGCGCTCGCCGCGTACAACCCGTCTCTGCTCGTGGCCGGCACCAGCCATGCCACCGGGAGCGGCGGCCCCGTGGTCATCGGGGTCGGCCAGGACCAGAACGACGACGCAACAGGCGTCCTCAACATCTACGCACCGCTCGGCTACGGCGTCACCCTGACGCAGGCGCCGGGCACCCGGATCGGCGACCTCGAGGCGATCGTCCTCGTTCGCGCGCTGGCAAACGCCCGCGTGCCGATCCAGGGGACCGTCACCGCACGCGACCCGGGTCAGTACACGAACCCGCAGCAGTTCCCGTGCGGGCAGGGGGTCCGCCACGAGGCCGTCTGGCTGGTCGAGTCGACGCTCGCCGGGAACCCACTCCAGATCCCGATCTACGTGGATCGCACGACCGGCGCCGAGGCGCAGTTCGCCTCCGCGAAGATGCGGATCTGCCTGGCGTCGCCGTACATCCCGCCGCCGCAGGGAGCCGCGGCCGGCGCCTCGCTGATCGTCGCCGCGTTCTCCGTGAGCGGCGTCTTCAGCAATCCGAACACGCGCGGGAGCTATCCGTGGAACGCGCTGTTCGTCCCGTACGCGCCGGGAACGGCGTCGCTGAATCCGGCGAACGCCGCGCAGAGCACGTCGTACACGCGCCTGCCGGTCCAGCTCGCCGTCACGGCGAGGAAGTTCAAGCGGGGCAAGCTGCGCTATGCACGCGTCACGGCCTGCCTCAGCGAGGCCAGACAGCGGATCCGCGGTGTCCGGGTGAACATCCTCGCCGGACGCACGGCCCGCAGAACCGGTCGCGTGGCCTTCGGCCGCACGAACGCGCGTGGTTGCCTGGTCCGCACCGTCCGGCTTCGCTATCGCGTGACGTTCTTCCGGGCATCCACCTCGGTGCCCGAGCGGGATGTCACCAGCTCGCCGGGCTGCACGCCGCCGCTGCCGGTGGCACCAGGGCTTCCGCCCGCACGCTGCTCGTCGGCGACGCTGGCTCCGGCGCTGAGCCTCTTCAGCCGGAACACGGCGCGAGTCCGCCGCTAGAGAGAGAACGCAAACGAGAGGGCCCCACCCGGGGCCCTCTCTCTATCCTGGGCACATGGCCGAACGGATCCGGGTCGGCACGTGCTCGTGGGCCGACGAGGCGCTCTCGAAATACTTCTATCCCCCGGGACTGCCTCCGGGCGAGCGGCTCCCGTACTACGCCGAGCACTTCGACACCGTCGAGGTCGACTCGACGTACTACCGCCTGCCGGTCGAGGAGATGATCGCCCGCTGGGCAGAGCGGACGCCCGACGACTTCGTCATGCACGTCAAGGCTTTCGGCGTGATGACGCGCCACCCGGTGAAGAAGGACCAGCTCCCGACCGACCTGCGCGAGGCGGCGCCCCTCGACGAGCGCGGCCGCATCGACCGGCCGCCGCGTGAGTTCCGCGCGGAGATCTTCAGGCGCTTCCGCGAGGCGCTCGAGCCGCTGCGCTCGGCGGGAAAGCTCGGCGGCACGCTGTTCCAGTTCCCGCCGTACGTGGTCTACAAGGACCTGTCGCTCGACTACCTCGCCTGGGCGAGGGAACAGATGGGCGAGGACGAGATGCTCGTCGAGTTCCGCCACTCGAGCTGGTACGAGGAGGACGTGCGGGAGCACGTGCTCTCGTTCCTCGAGGAGCACGGGATGTCCCTCGTCGTCGTCGATGCGCCGAAGGTGGAGGCGAAGAACGTGCCCCGGACCTTGCTGGCGCTGACGTCGCCGAAGCTCTACGTCCGCTTTCATGGGCGGAACGCCGAGACGTGGAACGTCCGGGGCAAGAGCGCGGCGGAGCGCTTCGACTACCTGTACTCGGAAGACGAGCTCCGCGAGTGGGTGGAGCCGGTCAAGGAGCTCGCGGCGCGGGCAGAGAACGCCTACGCGGTCTTCAACAACAACAACCGCGCCCCAGGGCCCGACGGCGGCTGGGTGGCGCAGGCCGCCACGAACGCGCAGCAGTTCAAGCAGCTTCTCCAGGAAGCCGGCGTACCGGCGTAGCTAGACCGTCCGGAGGAACTCGCCCAGCAGCTCGTTGAAGCGGTTCCGCCGCTCGACGTTCGTGAAGTGGCCCGCGCCCTCGAGGATTTCGAGCCGGCCGTTGGGCGCCGACGCGACGATCTCCTGAGCCTCGTCGACGGGCAGGAAGGGGTCCTCGCTGCCGACGACGACCCAGAGCGGGCCCTCCAAGCGGCGCACGAGATCGGTCGAGTCGCGCCGGTCGCGCAGTGCCTCGGTCGCGCGGATCAGCTCCTCGACGGTGCGCTCGGGCGGCGGCGGCGCCGGAGCGGTGGGCGCCCAGGCGTCGATCCCCTGCTCGCGAAGCGTTTCGATGCCGGCGTTCCTTGCCGCTTGCCTCGCGGCGTCGTCGGCACCGGCGCGCGCACCGGCGAGGAGGAGCCCGCGGGCCTGCTCGGGCGCCAGCCGCGCCAGCGCCAGCGCGACATAGCCGCCCATCGAGGCGCCGACGGCGGCGAAGTCGTCGTCGAGCCCGTCCCGGATCTGCTCGGCCCAGCCGTCGATCGAGCTCCCCTCGAGCTCGTAGAGGTTGGGGGCGATCACGTCGTGCCCTTCGAGCGCTTCACGCTGCGGCGCCCACATCTCGGGCCCGAGCGGGAAGGCGTGGAGGAGGACGACCTTCATTCGTGCTCGACCACGACGGCGCCCTCGATCTCTCTCGCGGTCTCGAACCCGTAGTCGGCACCGTGGAGGCCGAGCACGCCGGCGAGGTCGCTCAGCAACTCCTCCGCCGGCGGCAGGTCGACCGGCGAGTCCGCCGTCTGGGCGACCCGTCGAATCGCGCCCGGATCGGCTCCGGTCAGCCGCGCGACGACCGTCGGATTGGCGCGCATCGCAATCGCGTCGCCGGGCGCGAGCGGGCCGCGGAATTCCGGCACCGACATGTACTCGTCCAGCAGCCGTCCCCGCTCGAACGCGATGTAGTGGACGGCGAGCCCGTCCTCCACGCCGACCGTGAACGTGACGAAGCCCACGGCGTTCGAGAGCTCGCGCCCGAGGCGCTCCAGCCGGCGCGGATCGCGGTCCGCGACCTCGTCGTAAACCGCCACCCAGCCGTTCCGCGCCGGCGAGACGGCCGTTTCGCGCGAGCGAAAGACGCGCGGAACGAGCCGCTCGACGAGCTGGACGACGCCGTTCTGATCGTCGGTCTGCAGGTGCACCGAGCCGAAGGAGGGCGCGAGGACGGCAGCGTCTTCCGTCCTCGGGGCCGCCGCCGCGACGGCGTGGACGAGTGCGAGCGCGACCGACTCGCGCGGCTCGGTGAGCTCGATGACGACGCCGCCCTCGGCCGCCCGAGCAGTGCCCAGGACGACGCCGCCGTCCTCGGCGACGAACCGATCGCCTTCGCGCTTGACGTTCATCCCGGGTTCCGGCTCGCGGCGAGCAGGTAGTGGGCGGTCAGGTTCTGGAACGGCTCGAAGCGATCGCCGAGCTCGCGGGTCTCCCGAACGTTCAGCACGCGCCCGTCACCATAGAAGCCCGAGACCGCGTACCGCAGCGCCAGGTCGCCGGCCGGCCAGGCGCGCGGTCTCGCGAGGTGGCGCGCGAGGAACCAGTCGGCCGTCCATTCGCCGATCCCGGGGAGGCGCACGAGCTCGGTCTTGACCTCTTGGTCGGGAAGCGCTGCGAGCCGGGCGTAGTCGAGATCGGCGCGGGCGAGCTCGAGGACGTAGCGCGCCTTGCTGCGGGAGAAGCCGAGCGCGGTCAGATCGTCGGTGCTAGCCCCGGCGACGGCGCCGGCGGTCGGGAACGCGTAGGCGTGCTCGCCCCGGATGCCGAAGCGCTCGACGAAGCGGTTGCGCACGGCAAACGCGGCCTTGAGCGAGATCTGCTGCGCCGTGATCGCGCCCACGAGCATCTCGAAGGGGTCGGGCGCAAGCGCGGGTCGCAGTCCTCGGAGCCGTGCGACCTGAGGGGCGAGGACCGGATCGTCGGGCGTGAAGCCCGCAAGGTCGAACTCGGCGCCGAGAAGCTTGAGGACGACTGCGGCGGTCCCGTCGTCCAGCGGCTCCACGTCGACGCCGCCGGGCGCCGGCTCGATCCGCACCTCGCGCCCGCCGACCACGCGGTGGAGCCCGCCCTCGCGCCAGAGGGTCGCGAGGTCCGGCCCGAAGACGCGGAACCTCTCGGTCGTCAGCTCGAAGTCGAACGGCTGGGGCATGGCCAGGAACGCCACGCCGCAACCGTACGTTTCAGCCCGCCTCGCGGCACCGCCGACGGTTAACGTGACGACGGATGGACGTGCAGGAGATCGCGCCCCACCTCTGGCACTGGACGGCGCCGCATCCCGAGTGGAAGCCGGAGTACGCCGAAGGCGGACAGGGCTGGGGCGAGATCGTCTCCTCCTACGCGCTCGTCTCAGACGACGCGCTCGTGCTCATCGACCCGCAGGTGCCGGCCGACGAGGGCGACGCCGCGCGCTTCTGGGAGGCGCTCGACCGGGACGTCGAAGGCCACGGCCCGCCGGCGATCCTGATCACCGTCTACTGGCACGCGCGAAGCGCGCAGGAGATCGCCGACCGCTATCCAGGCTCGGCGATCTGGGCGCCGGCAGACACGCCCGAAGGGCACGTGCCGTACACGCAGACGTATCGGGCGGGCGACGAGCTCCCGGCCGGGATCCGCGCGTACGACGTCTCCAGGCTCGGCGAGCTCGTTCTCCACCTCCCGTCGCACAAGGCGCTCGCCTTCGGCGATGTGATCCTCGACGGCGTCCGGCTCCTGCCTGACAGCTGGCTGCGCAGCGACATGACGAAGCCGGACGTGGCCGAGGCCCTCCGCCCGCTGCTCGACGAGGAGATCGACCTGCTGCTCCTCACGCACGGCAGTCCCGTCGCCGACGGCGCACGGGCCAAGCTCGAACGCGCGCTAGAAGTGTGAGGTCGCGCCCGCCGGGTCGGCGTCGTACGTCGCCGGCGCGCCGTCCTCCGTGTACCAGGAGTAGGCGT
>DASVEW010000047.1:0-2459 GCA_036380355.1 Gaiellaceae bacterium
CCCACCCCGGCCCCCAGAACAGCGTGTCGAGGTGGACGACGCGAATCCCCAGCCGGCGGCCGAGCTCGCGCGCGAGCTCGGACTTCCCGGCCCCGATCGGCCCCGTGACGACGACGCGCTTCACCTTCGCTTCACCGCGGATTGTGCTGCCTGGACTCGCCGAGTCCAGCCCGGGGAACCTTCTAGACGTGGAGACACGGACGCACTCGTGGACCGCCGACACCGCGCCGGCGACCAAGTTCGGCGACGCACGGTGGGTTACCGCAGCCGGCCGCGTCCTGCTCGTCTGGGTTCCGTGCTACACGCTGATGGGCTATCGCTTCGGGCCCTCCGGCACAGCTCTCGCGGCGGCATCGCTCCTGACGGTGGTGTGGCTGATCTCTCTCCGCAGCGCGTTCGCCGCGGTGCACTTCACGCTCGGCTCGCCGGTCCGGTGCGCCGTCGGAACGCTCACGGGCATGGTCGGCGTCTCCGCCGTTGCGCTCTGGGTGCCGGGGCTCGGGATGTCGTCCTCCACGATCATCGCGCTGACCGTCTCGGTCTTCGCGCTGACCACGATCTGGGAGTCGGTCGCCCAGCGGGTCGTCGGCAAGCGGCGGGTGCTCGTGGTCGGCACCTCGAGCTCGGCCGACGCCGTCGCGGACGCGATCTCATTCGAGGGCCACGCGCCGTTCACGGTCGTCGGCGCCGTGGACGACGAGCCCGACGATCCGGCGCGCCTCGGATCCGTCGCCGAGCTCTCCCGGATCATCGACGAGCAGCGCCCCGACCTGATCGTGCTGACGGACGGGGAGAGCTCCGCCAAGGCGCTCGACCGGCTGCTGGAAGCGCCGGCGTCCGGCCTCAAGGTGGTCGGCCACGCGCACTTCTTCGACCACGCCTTCGGGCGGATCCCGCTGGAGGACCTGAAGCCGACCTGGTTCATGAGCATCTTCCACCTCTGGCAGCGGCCGTACACCCGGTTCGCCAAGCGCACCTTCGACATCGTCTGCGCCTCGCTCGTGCTCGTGGTCGCCGCGCCGCTGATGCTCGTCATCGCCGGTCTCGTCCGCCTGAGCTCCGGCCCGGTCATCTACCGCCAGACGCGCGTCGGCGAAGGCGGCCGGCCGTTCACGATGTTCAAGTTCCGGACGATGCGCGCGGACGCCGAGGAGCCAGGCCGGCCGGCGTACGCCGAGCTGGACGACCCGCGTGTGACCAGGATCGGACGGATGCTGCGCCGGACGCACCTCGACGAGCTCCCCCAGCTCTGGGACGTACTCAAGGGCGACATGTCGATCGTGGGCCCGCGCCCCGAGCGGCCCGAGTTCATCCCGACGCTCGAGGAGGCCGTCCCCTTCTTCACCCGCCGCCTGCTCGTCAAGCCGGGGATCACCGGCTGGGCGCAGCTTCGCCGGGACTATGCGTCGGACACCGACGGGGCCGCCGACAAGCTGTCGTACGACCTCTGGTACCTGCGCCACCGAAACCTGCTCGTCGACCTCGCGATCTGCGTTAAGACCGTCTCCGCCGTCCTCCTCCGGCCGGGGCGGTGACGTAGCCTGAACGCCATCAGCTCGAGCGAGGAACGGAAGGCACGGCGCGCTCGGCGCATCTGGTTCCGCGTCGAGGAAGTCGAGATCAGATGGCTGCCGGTCGGCGAGGCGGCGTTCCTGCTCTGGGTCCTCGTCCTGCTGCTCGCCGTCTGGTTGGGGATCGGCCTGGCGGTCGGGCTCTTCTAGTGCCCCTCCAGGCAATACACGCCGGCTTCTGGCCCGCGATCACGCGGCGCCAGAGCCGACCCCCCTCCTCGCCAAGGCTGCCCAGCCTTGGCTCGTCGGACGGCGCGCTCTGGCTTGGTGCTCGCGACCCAAAAGCGGGGCAGCATCACCTGAAGGGGCACTAGGAGCAGGCTTGCGCATCGAGACGATCTCATCGGAGTCCGGGCTCGCCCGGCTCGCCGGCCCCTGGGACGAGCTCGTGCGCGGGATGCCGCGCCCAAGTCCCTTCCTGCTCCACACCTGGCTCCTCGAGTGGTGGCGCACCTACGGCGGCGAGGACGAGCTCGCCGTCCACGTCGCGTACCGGGACGACCGCCTGGTCGGGGCGCTGCCTCTCTGCACCCGCCGCCGTCGCGGCCTCAGGGTCACCGAGTTCGTCGGCGGGACGTGGGCGGTCCTCGCCGATCTGCTCCTCGCGCCCGGCGAAGACGCGTCGACGGCCGGGGCGCTCGTCGAGCAGGCCGCGTCCTCCCGGCACGACTTCGCGAGCCTCTTCGGCCTGCCGGGGTCGAGTCGGCTCGTCGCCGCCCTCCCGCAGGGCGCGCTTCGTCTCGTCGAGCGGCTGGAGGCGCCGGTCCTCGATCTCGGCGCGGGCTGGGACGCCGTCTACAAGGCGAAGCTGTCGTCGAAGGCGCGCAGCGAGCGGCGCCGGCGGAGGCGGCAGCTCGAGAAGCAGGGTGCCGTCGAGGTCTCGATCGC
>DASVEW010000048.1:0-26558 GCA_036380355.1 Gaiellaceae bacterium
AGCTTGGCGTTAGCGTGCAGCTGCATCTGGCCCTCCTTTGGCCGTGGTCTTCGTCGACGCACAGCCTTCAAGGAGGGCCGGACGCTTTCCGTCAGGCGTTCACAACGTGTGTGGGCGACTCAGCTAGGCCCCGACAAAGACGTCGGCGCCGCAGCCAAAGACGAGCGCATCGAGCACGTCGCTCGGGTCGACGCCGCACAGCGAGCGGTGCTCGAGGTCGACGACGGTGTCGGACCACGACTCGAGCCCGAGTGACGCCGCGCCCTCGTCGGCGCCGAAGCAGAGCAGGGTCCCGGCGTCGCACACCTCGCGCGTGAGAGTCCGCCGCCGTGCCGTCGTCTCGAGCTCGCGGAGCTCCTCGAGCGGGTCGATCCGGACGTTCGAGTCCGAGCCGATGCAGATCCCGATTCCGCGCTCGCGCAGCCGTTCGAACGGTGCGAAGCCGTCGCCGAGGTTGGCTTCGGTCGTGGGGCAGACGCAGACGCGCGACCCTGTCTCCGCCAGGAGGTCGAGCTCGCGTTCGTTGGCGTGCGTCGCATGGATCACGGTCGTCTTCGGGCCGAGGCATCCGGTGCGCGCGAGCAGCTCGACCGGGCGGACGCCATGCTCCTCGAGGCACTCTTCGATCTCGCGCGGCTGTTCGTCCGCGTGTATGTGCAGCGGCAGCCCCTCGCGGGCCGCGTAGGCGCCGATCTCCTCGAGCCAGTCGGTCGGGCACGCGCGGACGGAGTGGGGGGCGCAGCCGACGCGGATCCCGGCCTCGCGGAGCTCCTCGAGCTGGCGGAGGTACTCGGCGGTCGACTCCTGCCGGAAGCGCTCGATTCCTCCCCGCGCGTAGGCGCTGAGGAGGAGGACGATCCCGACGCCGGCCTCCGCGGCGGCCTCGACCGCGGCCTGTGCCTCCGGGAGCCCGAGGTAGTGAAACTCGCCGACCGCTGTGTAGCCGGCTGCGCGGAGCTCGCGATAGGTCTCGGCGTACTCGCTGCGGACCGTCTCGGGCGTCTGGCGCTGGGCCTCCGCGATCATCGCCTCGCGCCAGGCCCAGAAGTCGCCGCCGGTCCTGCGCCCTCGCAGCGCCCGCTGGAAGGCGTGGCAGTGCGCGTCGACGAACCCAGGGAGGGCGAGTGTGCGGGCCCCGGCCATGAGCAGTCATCGTCACACTTCCGGCGCACTCCCGTCACCCATGCGCCTGCTCCTTCTCGTTAGGCTCGAAGTGGGGAGGAGGTAGGAGGCCCCCGGTGGGAGTCGGCGAGAGTCGGCGAGAGCGACGGGGGCCGCCGAGCCAGCGTCCTCCGGGCACCACTATCCTTGCTGGGGATGGCCGAACGCGTCGTCCCGCTCCGCCTCGCGCAGATCCCGAACGCCCTGACGATCGCGCGCTTCGCCGCGATCCCGGCCTTCATCGTGCTGCTCTGGACGGCCGACGGGGGCCACAGCTGGCCGGCCGCGATCCTCTTCGCAGCCGCGGCGGCGACGGATCAGGTCGACGGGTGGCTCGCGCGCCGCTGGCACGTGGAGTCGCGCTTCGGCACGGTCGCGGACCCCCTCGCCGACCGCCTGATGATCGACACCGCCGTAATCGGTCTCTTCCTGCACGGCCGGGTCCCGTGGCCGGGGCTCGTCCTCATCCTCGCGCGTGACGCGCTCCTGATCGGCGGGTACAAGCTGGCCGTGCCGCGCGGATACGAGCTCTCCGTGAGCTTCACGGGAAAGGTGGCGACCTGGATACTGTACGCGGCGCTCGCGCTCATGCTCGCGACGTCGGAGGGCACCGACTTCCCGCTCGTCCTCTTCTGGATCGGCCTCGCGCTGTCACTCGTGGCCGGCGCGGCCTACGTCGCCGCCGCGCTCAGGAGGCGGGAATGAAGGCCGTCGTCATGGCCGGCGGGGAGGGAACGCGCCTTCGCCCGCTGACCTCGAACCAGCCGAAGCCGATGGTCCCGATCGTCGGCAAGCCCTGCATCGAGCACATCCTCGAGCTCCTCAAGGCGCACGGCCTGGAGGACGTGATCGTCACCGTCGCCTTCCTGCCGCAGGCCATCCGCAGCTACTTCGGGAACGGCGAGAGCCTGGGCATGAACGTCGAGTACTCGGTGGAGGAGTCGCCCCTCGGCACCGCCGGGTCGGTCCGGCTGGCGAGTGGCCGCCTGGACGACACGTTCCTCGTCATCTCCGGCGACGCGCTCTGCGACTTCGACCTGACCAGGCTCGTCGCGTTCCACAAGGAGAAGGGCTCCGCCGCGACGCTGGCGCTCAAGTCGGTCGAGAACCCGCTCGAGTTCGGGATCGTCGTCGCCGACAGCGACGGACGGGTCGAGCGCTTCCTGGAAAAGCCTTCCTGGAGCCAGGTCTTCTCGGACACGATCAACACAGGCGTGTACGTGATCGAGCCCGAGGTCCTGAACCACGTTCCGACCGACCGGCCGTACGACTTCTCCAAGGAGCTCTTCCCGCTGCTCCTCGAGATGGGGCGGCCCATCTACGGCCACGTCGTCGAGGGCTACTGGCAGGACATCGGGAACCTCGCGCAGTACCGCCAGGCGAACTTCGACGCCCTCGACGGCAGCGTGCGGCTGCAGATCCCGGGCGTGCGGCTGCGCGGCAACGTCTGGCTGGGGGAGAGCGTCGAGATCGACGATCTCGACCGGATCGAGGGGCCGGCGTACCTGGGGAACTACTGCCGGATCGGCGCCGACGCGACCGTCGGGCCGTATTCGGTGCTCTCCTCGAGCGTCACCCTGCGCGAGCGAGCGCGCACCGTCGCGTCCATTATCGACGCGTCCACGCACGTCGGCCGCAGCGCGCTGATCGAGAACGCGATCGTGGGACGCAACTGCGACATCCGCTCGCACGTCCGGATCCACGAGGACGTCGCGATCGGGGACGAGGTGAGGATCGGCGCCGAGAGCGTCGTCATGCCCGGCGTCCGGATCTTCCCGTTCAAGGAAGTCGAGTCCGGCTCGCAGGTCTTCGAGAACCTGATCTTCGAGTCGCGCTCGACGCCGCAGCTCTTCGGGCAGGGAAGCGTGACGGGCCTCGTCAACGTCGACCTCACGCCCGAGACGGCGCTCCGCGTCGCCGCTGCCATGGGGACGGCGGTCAAGCGCGGCGCGCGCGTCGTCGCCAGCCGGGAGTCCGCGCCGGCCTGCCGCATGATCAAGCGGGCGATGATCTCCGGGCTCAACTCGACCGGCGTGAACGTCGCCGACCTGCGCGTCCTGCCCGCGGCGGTCGCCCGCCACCTCCTGAAGAGCCACGGCTACGAGGCCGGCTTTCACGTCGGGCTCAGCAGCAGCGATCCGGAGGCCGTCAGGATCCAGTTCTTCGAGCACCCGGGCATCGAGGCCTCGGCGTCGTTCCAGAAGGAGATCGAGAAGCACTTCAGCCGGCACGAGCTGCGCCTGGTCGCGGCGGCGGACGTCGGCGAGATCAGCTACCCGGCCCGCGCGCGGGAGGGCTACGCCGACGACCTGCTCGCGAACCTCGACGTCGAGGCGATCAAGCAGCGGGGGTTCCGCATCGTCGTCGACTACGGCTACTCGGCGGCGTCGTTCGTCCTCCCGCTGATCCTCGGCCCGCTCGGCGTCGAGGCGGTCGCCGCCCACGCGTTCACCCCCGACCTGCCCCCGGGCGAGACGGCGACCCTGCGGGGCCTGGTCGGCCAGACGAAGCGCCTCGTCGGCGCGGTCGGAGCCGATCTCGGCGTCGTCTTCGACCGGGCGGCGGAGCGGCTCTACCTGGTCGACGACCAGGCGAGGGAGATCCCCGTCGAGCAGGCGCTTCTGCTCTTCCTCCGGCTGATCGGAAGCGACGGCCGCGTCGGCAAGCTTGCGTTCCCGGTCACCGTCACGAGCCAGGTCGAGCGGCTCGTCGAGGGCTCGAGCCTCGAGGTCGTCCGAACCCCGGCGTCGCTGGCCGAGCTGACGAAGGCCGCGGCCGAGGACGGCGTGATCTTCGCCGGCGCGGTGGGGGGCGGCTACGTGTTTCCCGAGTTCCTTCCCGCCTACGACGCCATCGCCAGCCTGTGCAAGCTCCTCGAGCTGCTCGCGCCCGTCGACCGCCCGCTCTCGGAGCTCGTCTCCGAGCTGCCGGTCTCGCGGGTGGTCCACAGGCAGGTGCCCTGCCCGTGGGCGCAGAAAGGACTCGTGATGCGGGTGCTCACGGAGCGGCTGAAGGATCGCGACGTCGACCTTCGCGACGGGATCAAGGTCTACGACAAGCGGGGGTGGGCCCAAGTGCTGCCGGACCCGGACGAGCCGCTGGTCCACGTGTACGCCGAGGGCGAGAGCGAGGACGCCTCGGCGGAGCTCGAGCAGGAGCTCCGTCAGCTCGTGGAGGATGTCCTCCAGAACGGCGAGGACGCCGGCACATGAGCGCGAACGCTCAAGTTGAGGTTGACCCTTAGCCGCGCGACTGGTTTACTGACCCCGACCGAAAGGCCTGCATGGAACCCTTGCCCGATCTCCCAGCCCTGTCCGACGAGGAGCTCAAGTCGCTCATCGACGACCTCCAGCGCGAGGAGCAGGAGGTGTCGTACCGCCGGCGGCTGCTCCACGGCAAGATCGACATCCTCCGCGCCGAGCTCGTCTCGCGGCTCCAGCAGCAGGAGGGAGCGGGGGAGGGGCCGCTCAGCGAGGTCGACGTCGACAAGCTGGCGGCGATACTGGCGGGCAAGGCCACGCCGCCCGAGGCCTAGAGGCGCGATGTCCCACGTCTACTGCCCCGAATGCGGGTTCCAGAACCCGGAGGCCGCCAACTTCTGCTCCAAGTGCGGAGCCGCGCTCGTCCGGGATCCGGCCGGGGGAGACACGACTGTGGCGTTCACCCCGGAGGAGCTGGACGAGCAGTCGCCGCTCGAGGATCTGGGCATGGAAGGGCCGGCGCTCGTCGTTCGCTCGGGCGGCGGGCGGGCGGGCGAGCATTTCGTCCCGAAGAACGACCGGACGACGATCGGGCGCTCGCCGGACTGCGACATCTTCCTGGACGACGTCACCGTCTCGCGTACGCATGCGGTGCTGCTGCGACAGGACGGGTCCTTCGTGATCGAGGACCAAGGAAGCCTCAACGGGACGTTCGTCAACCGGCGCCGGATCGACTCGTCGCCGCTCACGGACGGCGACGAGGTGCAGATCGGCAAGTACCGCCTGACCTTCCTCGAGCAGTGAGCGCGACGGCCGTCAGCAAGGCGGAGGAGCGGCCGCTCACGATCGGCGCCGTCTGCCGGCTCCTCCGGGAGGAGTTCCCCGACATCTCGATCTCGAAGATCCGCTACCTCGAGGATCAGGGACTGCTGGCGCCGAGGCGCACTCCCGGCCGCTACCGGCTCTTCGGCGAGGACGACGTCGACCGCCTGCGCACGATCCTGCGGCTCCAGCGCGACGAGTTCCTTCCGTTGCGCGTGATCCGCCAGGAGCTCGCCACGACGGCCGCGAAGGGCCGCCGGAAGCGCGCCGGGCTCTCCGGCGGCGACGAGGAGGTCGAGCTCTCGGAGCTCTGCGAGCGCGCCGGCGTCACTCCGGCGCTCGCACGGCGGCTCGAGGAGTACGGGCTGCTCGAGTCACGCGTGGACGGCGGCGAGCGCCTCTACCGCGAGGGGGAGGTCGACATCGCGGCCGCCTGCGCGAAACTGGCGCGGTTCGGCATCGACGCCCGTCATCTCCGGTCGTTCAGGTCGGCGTCGGAGCGTGAGGTCGGGCTGCTGGCCGCGATCGTGGCGCCTGCGCTGCGCTCCAGGAACCCGGAGCGCCGGCAGAGCGGGGCAGACGACCTGCAGCTGCTCGCCGAGCTCGCCCAGGAGCTCTCACAGCTCCTGTTCTGGCGCGCGCTGCGTAAGGTTGCCGCGCCGTGAGCGTGATCGACCTCAAGACACGAGTGCGGGAGGTGCCCGACTGGCCGGAGCCCGGCGTGGGCTTCAAGGACGTCAGCCCGCTGCTCCGCGACCCCGAGGCCCTGGAGCAGACGGTTTCGAGGCTGGCGGACTGGACGCGCGAGCAAAAGCCCGACCTCGTCCTGGGCGCCGAGGCCCGCGGCTTCATCCTCGGCGCCGCGATCGCCAAGGAGGTGCCCTGCGGCTTTGTGCCCGCCCGCCGGCCCGGCAAGCTTCCGCCCGAGACGGTGAGCGCGACCTATGCGCTCGAGTACGGCCAGAACGCGCTCGAGCTGAACGCCGACGCGATCGGAGACGGCGCGCGAGTAGTCATCCACGACGACGTGCTGGCGACGGGCGGGACGGTCGAGGCGATCGGCGGGCTCGTCGAGCAGCTCGGCGGGGAGGTGGTCGGCGTCAACTTCATCATCGAGCTGACGTTCCTCGGCGGGCGTGAGCGCCTCGCGAAGTACCCGCTGTACTCGCTGATCTCGTACTGACCGGCCGCGGAGCTTTCCGCAGGCTCGAGCCGGTTTCGGCGGCTTCGGCGCCGCGCCGTTCCCTCCCGCCAGGGATCTTCCGCCGGCTCGGCGACGACGATAGTCAGAGTGCCGTGAACGCGATGCCGCCCGACGACGGGAAGGCCGTCAGCCGCCTCCTCGACCACTGCTCCCGCGTGCCCCGCACCGCACAGGCGAAGCCGCACGCCCGCGACCGGCTCGAGGCCGTGCTCGGCGGCGAGCTCGCGCGCCGTCTAGTGGGCGCGCTGGCCGGCGATCACCGGTTGCCCGCGCGCGCCTTCGGCGACTGAGGCTTGCGGACCTCGTCGCCGCCGTAGAGCCGCACGACGAGGAAGATCGCGCACGCGGCCAGGAGGCTGAGGATGAAGGCCGTGGCTCCGTCGACCCCGACCGCGAGCATTCCGAGCCAGAGGTAGAGGCCGAGCCCCAACGCCCAGAGGAACGAGGTGACGCCGCGGTCGATACTCGGCTGGCGCAGGTGCATGACGGCGCCGATCCTAGCGAGGCCGGCCGCCGGCGAGCCGGGGAGCCGTTCGGACCACAAAAAGGATCTGGCGCCGAGGAACCCGAAAGCCCCTCTGCGCCAGATCATTCGCCGAGCCGATCTCGCTTTCGTCCACCGATCCTGGTGATTTTCGCCTTCCGGCTACGACCCTCAGGATCGGCTTCGACCTAGTTGCGTCCCGTGCTCGACGCAAGGAGGACAATAGGGTCGGCCGCCGGCGGTTTCAAGACCCCGCAGGCAACATCTTCTCGCTATTTGCGAGCCTTTCTTTTTTCCACATTTCAACAGCCTGTGGGCGATTCTGCTCTAGCGAGGAGGGACCACAAAAAAGGATCTGGCGCCGAGGAACCCGAAAGCTCCTCTGCGCCAGATCGTTCGCCGAGCCGGTCTCGCTTTCGTCCACCGATCCTGGTGACTTTCGCCTTCCGGCTACGGCCCTCAGGATCAGCTTCGTCCTACTCGCGCTCCGTGCTCGACGCAGGGGGGACACTAGGGGCCGAGGCGGGGAGATGCAAGGCCCCTGTGCAGACAAGTTCACGCTATTTGCACACTTTTCTTTTTTCCACATTTCCACAGTCATCCGTCCAACCTGTGGACAACTCTTCACGGTCACAGCGCCGGCGAGCAGAAGTGCCTGCAAACGGGGGCGCACCCTCCATGCGGGTTTTGCGCAATCGCGGACCGGCCCGGCCCCGATGCGGCCGTGAAATCCAGCGCGTAGTGTCGTCTACGGCGACGCGAGAGGGTCGCCAGAAGGTGAGCCTCGGCGGTCGCCCGAAGAGGTGAACAACATGAAGGGCAAGTGGTCAGCCGTGATCGCGGCAGGCGCGCTTGCGTTCGCCGTGCTGGCTGTGGCCCCGGTCTCGACCTCGGGCAAAGGGTCCTTCGCCTCGAACGCCGACCGGGTCGACGGGCTCCACGCCTCGAAGAAGCCTCGGCGAGGGATGCTCCTGGCGCTCGGCAAGAATGCGAAGTTCCCGTCGTCGGTCGTTCCGGCGGTGAAGGGTCCTCGTGGCACGCAAGGCCCGACGGGTCCGCCCGGCCCACAAGGGCCGCAAGGGCCGCAGGGGCCGCTCGGGCCACAAGGGCCGCAGGGGCCGCCCGGCCCAGAGGGACCGAAGGGCGAGGATGGCAGCGATGCGTTGACGAACATCGTCGTGCGCAGGAGCCAGGCGCAGCTCGCTCCTGGAACCACGCTCGGGTGGGCAGTCCTCTGTCAGCCCGGCGGGATCGCTCTCGGCGGCGGTGTCGAAGTGCTCGGCGGTGCACCGGAAGAAGCCACGCTCAGGGCATCGGCGCCAGGGAAGCTTGACACCGGCATCGTGCGCCCCGTCGAGGAAGGCGAGACGGCCGATGCATGGCGCGGCACCGCCAGCAACGGATCCGCGGTCAATGCGACCCTCGACATGCACGTCATCTGCATTGCTCCATAGGTGAACCCACCAAACGCTTGCCCACGCGCGGCAGTCGATCGCTCAGGGCGGGGAGTGGCCGGCCCAGCATGCCGGTTCGGCATCGAGGGCTCAACTTGACATAACGCCCGTTACCGTGCGTCCGGTTTCTAGCGGCCCCTCGGGATTCGGTATAGACTCGCGCCCGCCTCGGGAGTGAGGTCCCAGCAAACGTTTTTGCGTCGCCAGTAGTGGGAAATAGACAACCAGCGGGATGACGACGGCTGAAATCGAGTCGGTTCTCGGCAGCGAGGACCTGCGCAATCTTCTCGAGGCGGCCGAGCAGTCGGGAACGGTCCGGCACGCCGAGCTGCTCGAGAGCCTCGAGCCGCTCGAGCTCGACGAGATGGAGCTCGAGGCGCTCCGCCGGGAGCTCGAGCAGCGCGGGATCGACGTCGTCGAGGAGGAGCGGCCGCCCGAGAAGGCCCCCGAGCCGCCCCCGCAGCCCGTCTACGAGACCACGACCGACGCGCTCCAGCTTTTCCTCCGCGAGGCCGGCCGGCACCCGCTGCTGACGGCCGCACAGGAGGTCGAGCTCTCCAAGCGGATCGAGCGCGGCGACATGCAGGCGAAGCAGCGGATGATCCAGTCGAACCTCCGCCTGGTCGTGTCGATCGCGAAGAACTACCGCAACCAGGGCCTGCCGTTCCTGGATCTGATCCAGGAGGGCACGCTCGGGCTCATCCGCGCCGTCGAGAAGTTCGACTGGCGCCGCGGCTACAAGTTCTCGACCTACGCCACCTGGTGGATCAGGCAGGCTGTGGCCAGGGCACTTGCGGACAAGGCCCGCACGATCCGGATGCCGGTCCACATCGTCGAGCGGCTCCAGAAGCTGAACAAGGCCGAGCGGATCCTCTGGACGCAGCTCGGCCGGGAACCCACGCTCGAGGAGATCGCCGAGGAGGCGAGCCTTCCCATCGAGCAGGCCCGCGAGGTGAAGGCCGCCGCGCACGCGTCGACGAGCCTCGACCAGCCGGTCGGCGAGACCGAGGACGCCGTCTTCGGCGATTTCGTCGCCTGCGGCGGGCCGCAGCCCGACGAGGAGGTCGAGGTGTCGCTCCGCAGCCAGGCCCTCGCCCGCGCCCTGGAGTGCCTGACCGACCGCGAGCGGGCGGTCCTCATCCTCCGCTACGGGCTCGACAACTCCGAGCCGCGCACGCTCGAGGAGATCGGCCGCACGTTGGACCTCACGCGTGAGCGTGTCCGGCAGATCGAGGGCCACGCGTTGAAGCGGCTTTCGAGGCTCCACGACATCGAAATGGTGGGATAACGCTGCGGAACGGGCTGTGCCCGTTCCGCCGCAACGGCATCCGGAGAAGGACCCTTTCCCCAAACGGCGAGGCCGCGCGCCGCGAAGCGGCGCCCGGCTTCAACGAGGAGCGAGCCTACGCGTCGAGATAGAACTGCAGCCCGGGTGCGACTGACCGCAGCTCGCGAAGCGCGCGCGACTCGAGCTGTCTCACGCGTTCGCGGGTGATCCCGAGATCGGTGCCGACCTGTTCCAGGGTCTTCGGCGTGTGGCCCTCGAGCCCAAACCGCATCGCGAGGACTCGGCGCATCCGCGGGTTGAGCCGGAGCATCGCCTCTGCGAGTTCCACCGAGCGAAGCTGCTTGGCGGTCGCGTCGTCGGGCCGGTCCGACTTCGTGTCCTCGATCAGGTCGCCGTAGAGGCTCTCGCCGTCGCCGACCGGCGTCTCCAGGCTGACGGGATCCTCGACGAGGTCGAACAGCTCCCGGACGCGCTCCACCGTGAAGCCGCTCTCCTTGGCAATCTCCTCGACGGTCGGGTCGCGGTTGAGCTTCTGCGTGAGGATTCGCCGGGCGCGGAGCACTTTCCGGGCCTGCTCGGCGACGTGGACGGGCAGGCGGATCGTCCGCCCCTGGTCGGCCAGCGCGCGGGCGACGGCCTGGCGGATCCACCAGGTCGCGTAGGTCGAGAGCTTGAAGCCGAGCTTCCAGTCGAACTTCTCGACCGCGCGGATGAGGCCGAGGTTGCCCTCCTGGATCAGGTCGAGGAGCGGGACGCCGGCCTTCGTGTAGTTGCGGGTGATCGACATCACGAGGCGCAGGTTGGACTCGATCAGCTTGCGCTTCGCGGCCTCGTCGCCTGCGTCCTTGCGGCGAGCGAGCTCGCGCTCTTCCTCGGCGGTGAGCAGCGGGCCGTCGCCGATCTGGCGGACGTACAGCTTCAGCGGGTCGGTGAGCGGCGTGCCGTCGTCGGTCTTCCCGGCCGGCTCCTCGCGCTCCTCGACTTCGGGGGTGTCAAGTTCGCCGGCGCCGGGCAGCACCTCGAGATGAGGTACGTGCGCTTCCTGGACATCGGGCTCTGGAAGGGGCCGCGGCTCCACGGCCCCTGTATCGGCGCCCGACTCCTCAGTCGGGTTCCCCCGTTCGAGGGAGGCGCGGCCGCCGACCACTAACCGAAGGGACTCGCTGACGTCACACGAAGTTGGGGTCCACGTTCTCCTTATGTGTGGTATTGCCGGATACAGCCTGAAGCCCGATGCCCGGATCGACCGGAGATTGGGTGCTCAGGCCCTGCTCGCCGGCATCGCCGAGCGCGGCGCCGACGCCGTCGGCTATGCGTACCGCACGCCCGGAGGATCCATGTCGGTGCACAAGCGCCGCTCGGGCGCGAGCGAGCTGCTCACCGAGCTGGCCGTTCCGGACGCGGCCGTCGAGGTCCTCCTCCACGTTCGCGACTACACGAAGGGCCACCCGACCATCGCGGCCAACAACCACCCCGTCCGCCATGGACGGGTCGTCGGGATCCACAACGGCATCATCCTCAACGACGAGGAGATCTTCGAACGGCACGGCTTCGAGCGGCACGAGCCGTCCATGTCCGTCGACACCGAGGCGATCTTCGCCCTCGTCGAGGAGTTCGGGCCCAGCGGCGAGACGCTCGAGCAGCTGCACGGCTCGATGGCGAGCGCCTGGGTCGACGAGCGCCGGCGGGGCGCCGTCTACCTCGCCCGCGGCGTCGGACGACCCCTCTGGACGGGCGAGTGCCGCGACGGGATCTTCTTCGCCTCCACGGAGCACGCCCTCGAGGTCTGCGAGCAGTTCCTGGAACTGAAGCTGAAGAAGCGCGAGCTCGACGAGGGCACGCTCGTCACCCTGGAAGGCGGACGGGCGACGCGCAAGGAGCGCTTCCGCCCCGACCGCGGCTTTACCGAGCGGCCCCTCCCCGCCGTGCGCGCGCCGGGCGAGCGCGAGTCCTGCCTGCGCCTGCTGACGGCGCTCGCTTCGCTCTAGCGCTCTTCCGCGAAACGCGTCCGTCGGGCGACACGTCGTAGCCGTCCTCGAGCAGCCGCTCGCGGATGAGGTACTGGAAGGTCGACCAGGCGCCGCGGCGCACGTCGAACATCCGGTAGATCTGCCACTCGGTCATCAGCGACTCGTCCTCTTTCCGCGCCGCCCCCCACTCCTGGAACTTCGGCAGCCGGCCGAGCTCCACGGCGAGCGCGCAGCCCTGGTCGATTGCCCGCTCCAAGCGCTCCTCGCCGACGGGGACGTCGAACCCGGCCTCGCGCAGCGCATTCGTGAGTGAGCCGAAGGTGTGCCAGTAGAGCGACTTCGAGGGCATCGAGCCGCGGTGCTCGTCGAGGTCGCGGGCGGTCGGCGTCCGCTCGAGCCTCTCCCCCAGCTCGCGCAGCAGCTGGAGCAGCTCCTCGCGGGTGGCGAAGCGCCGCGGGACGAGCCCTGCGGCTCTCTTGGCCGCGTTCCAGCTGCCGAAGTGCTCGATCACCGTCTGCGGGTGCACCGAGGTCTCGGGGTCACCCGCGAACTCGCGCATGGACGGCGAGCGCCCCAGCCGCTGCGCGGATTCCTGCAGCTGGTTGACGATGTCCTCGTCGGTGTAGCGCTTGCGGATCCCAGCCTGGAACTGGGCGAGAGCGTCTCGGTCGAGTGACTCGAGCAGCTCGCGGGCCGGCCGTCGAGCCATGGCAACAAGGATAGAGCAAAGTCGCCGGTTTGCAACTGTGGGCTAGCGGCGCTCTCCCTTCGCTCGAAGTCTCACGACTTCGAGCGACCCCAGAAGCCGGGCGGCGGCTTTGCCGCCGCGCGGCCCCGGTCTCGCGCGCCGATTCCTTCTCCAGAAGCCGTCCTTGCGGAACGGGCAAAGCCCGTTCCACGGCGAGAGCGACGGTGAAGCGGGCTTTGCCCGCTCCACCCGGAACTGTCTCTCGGGCTGGGACGTCGCCGCCGCGTGGCGGCGTAGCCGCCGCCCGGCTTCAAAGGGTCGCTGAAAGTCGTGAGACTTTCAGCGAAAGCGAGGCGCGGCGGCGCTAAGCCGACGCCGCGAGCATCGCCTGCCGAGCGTTTTCGTCCTCGAGCAGCTCGGGCGGGAGGATCCGCTCGAGGGCGGCGACGCAGCGCGGGCAGAACTGGCTGCCGGCAGAGCGGTTGAGCTCCTCCATCGCCTCCTTGGCCGGCCGGGCGGCGCGGTAGATCCGCGTCGTCAGCATCGAGTCGAGCGCGTCGGCGACGTGGATGATCCGGGCGCCGAGCGGGATGTCCTCACCCTTCAGGCCGTCCGGGTAGCCGGTGCCGTCGAAGCGCTCGTGGTGATGGCGGATCGCCGGGACCGCGTCCTGCAGGAAGCCGAGGCGGTCGATGATCCTCGCGCCCTCCTCCGCGTGCCGCTGCATGAGATCCCACTCGTCGTGGGTCAGCGTCGCCGGCTTCAGCAGGATCGCGTCGGGAACCGCGAGCTTGCCGATGTCGTGGAACAGCGCAGCATGGCCCAGGAGGTCGAGCTCGGCCTTCGAGAGCCCGAGCTCGCGGCCGATCGCGAGCGCGAGCTCCTGGACGCGGCGCGAGTGGCCCGCCGTGTACGCGTCCCGCGCGTCCACGGTGGCGGACAGCGACTCCATGGCCGCGGTGGAGCGCTCGCGCAGGAGCCGGTTCGCCTTCTCCAGCGAGACGTTCTGGTCCTGGATCGTCTCGGCCGCCTCCCGGAGCTTCTGGGCGCTCTTGCGGGTGTGCCTGAGGTACGCCTCCTGCGTCTTGCGCATGAGGAGCAGCGGGACCGCGAAGACGGCGAGCGCGTACGGGCCTGCGGCGTGGTACGCGATCGCCATGACGCCGCCGACGAAGCCGTACACGACCCAGTGCGGCAGGAGCCAGAGGAAGCGCTCGTGCCAGGCCCTCCACCAGCGCTCGTGGCCCTCCATCGAGAGAGCCAGGCTGAGGAGGCCGGTGTTGACGGCGAAGTAGGCGGCGCCGGCCGCTAGTCCGGCGCCGACGGTGACGAGCTCGCCAAGGCTGCCGTCGAAGCCGACCGCGAAGACCGCGGAGGCCGCGAGCGACGCCAGGGAGAGCGCGCCGATGTTGAAGAGCGTCTTGTGCAGCGGGTAGCGCTTCGCGCTCCAGTCGACCACGCAGGTCGTGATCGCGAGCGCGAGCGCGGCGCGAGGTCCGAAGAGTGCCGCGCCGGCGAGGGTTCCGACGGCGCTGACGGAGATGGAGCCGTCGTCCACTTCGAGGGCGACTGCCTGCCCGAGACCCACGAGGATGACGAGGGCGATCAGGCCGAAGACGTCGTTCGTCGTCCCGAGGAGCGCGCCGAGGACGCCGGCGCCCATGCCGACGAATGCGACGACGCCCACCAGCGTCGCGAGCCGCTTGGACAGCGAGAAGAAGCGCGGTCCCTGCACCGCGTGCGGCCTGTGAGGTGGCTGGCGGCGCTCCTGGCCGGGTGCCATCTCGTCCACCGGCGGGAGCGGGACGACGTGGTCGCCGTCCTCCGTGACCGCGGTCAGCCGTGCGCGCCGCTGGGGCGGCATCGCGAGCGGTTCGGACGTGGTCGCGTCCAGGACGCGGTTCCGGCCCTGGAGCTTCGCGCGGTAGACGGCGAGGTCCGCCTGGTGGATCAGCTCGTTCGGGTCGCTCCCGTCCCGCGGGAACGACGCCACGCCGATCGACACCGTCGCCCGGATCGGCTCGCTCGACGTCTCGACGTCGAACGTCCGCTGCGCGACGGCGCGGCGGATCCGCTCCGCGATCTCGAGCGCCTCCTCGGGGCTCGTCTCCGGCAGGAGGATGCTGAACTCCTCGCCGCCGAACCGCGCCGGCACGTCGTAGTGGCGCAGGAGGGCCCGGAAGACCTCCGCGATCCCCTTCAGCACCGCGTCGCCCGCGAGGTGGCCGTACGTGTTGTTGATCTCCCGGAGGAGATCGAGGTCGGCCATGATCAGCGACATCGGGCGGTCGAACCGGGCGGCGCGCGTCAGCTCCTCGTTCAGCGCCTGGCCGAAGTGGCGGGCGTTGAAGAGCCCGGTCTTCGGATCGACTCGCGCCTCGGCCTCCAGCTTCGGAACGGCGAGCGACCGGTGGATCAGCACGAGTGGTGCGACCGCGAACGGGACCATCCACGGGTTCGTGTCCCAGAACGTGGCGATCCCGACGCCGAGCGCCGCGAGCACGAGGTCGGTCGAGAGGCTCTGGAAGCTGAAGAGGCCGGAGTCGCGCGGTGCGATGCCGCGGGCGAGCGCGAGCATCGGCGCGAGCAAGGAGTGGTTGATCCCGACGAGCAGCGCACAGGCGGTGAGGCCGCCCAGCGCGAACTGGAGATGTTCGTGTCCTTCGAGCAGCGCCAGCCGGCCGACGAGGTGCGCGCCGCCCGACGCCGCGAGGATCGCAAGCGTGAAGTTCGAGATGTTGAAGATCTGGATGTACCACGCCGTCCTGTTCTTGAGCCAGTCGGGCATGTGCTGGATCACCGGCACGAGCGCCACGAACTCCGGCGGCAGGAGCAGCGCCGCCGGGATCAGGAAGACGATCGACGTCTGGTAGGACTGGTTCTTCCCCGTCCGGACGAGGAAGAGCTGCGCGACGGCGGCCGACCCGGCGAGGATCAGGAACGTGATCCAGTCCTCATGGTTCTGGTCGAGACGCGAGAGGAACGGCGCCGCGACGGCGCAGGCAGCGCCGACGACGACCACCAGGTAGACGAGGGCCGCGATCGACAGGCGCTCGCGCGGCACCTGCTCACGCCCCGGCGCCTCGCCCCCGAGGCGAATCTCACTCGGGACGACGCTCATTTGATGCTCGTTCCTCGGGTTGGCCGCAACGTCGTGCTCACTTTCACGCAGGAGGGATGAAGGGACATCCCCGGCTGACCGTACGTCCGGCACGGGAGCGGAACATCACCCGTTCGAGCTATCGGCGGTCCGGGGTGCCCGATTCCCCCGGAAGGGTGAGCCGGGGGCGGCGACCGCGCCGCCCCCGACTCTCATGGACCGCCTACGGAGCGAGCGTGTCCGTGGTCTCGGTGACCGTCTCGGTCGTCTCTGCGACCGGTGGGTCGACGAGCCCGAGCTCGGCGGCCAGCGCCTCCTCCTCCGGAGTCGACACGTAGTCACCCTCCGGGTTGGCCGTCTCGCTCTCGGCGTTGTCCTCCCAGCTCACGTCGGCCGCCGCGAGTACGTCGCTCCAGGAGACGTCCGCCCAGGAGACGTCGCTCCAGGACACATCGGCCCAGGAGACGTCTGTCCAGGACACGTCGCTCCAGGAGACGTCGCTCCAGGACACCGAGTCCCAGGAGACGCTCGCCTTCGCCGCCGCGTACCAGGCCGATCCGTCGAACTCGTTCACGCCGGTGACGAGATTCGGCTTGATGAACTGGTTCAGCGCCGCGTTCGGGTTCGGAGGCAGTGTGAGGGACGCCGACCTGAAGGCGTTGATCTCGCCGACGCCGGCCGAGCCCGCCGGAGCGTCCGGGATGTGCCGTGCCCGCTGCATGAGCGCGCCCTTGACCTGGTCGGGCGTCCACGTCGGATGCTCGATCAGGAGCTGGGCCGCCGCACCGGCCACGACCGGAGCCGAGAACGAGGTGCCGGACAGGCGCATGTACTCGGTGTTGACGACGTTCTCGGGCTTCGCCCCGCGCAGCGTCGCATTCGAGGACACCGGCCCGATCATGTAGCGGCCGGCAGCCGCGAGCTCCGGCTTACGGAAGCCGTCCTTCGTGTAGCCGTACGCCGACCAGTTCGGGACGTCGTGACGCCTGACGTTCACGCTGCCCTCGAGGTCGACCGCGCCGACCGTGATCACGAACGGATCGTTGCCCGGGGCGTACGGGACGCCGCTCGGACCGTTTTCGTTCCCGTAGTTGCCCGCAGCCACGACGACGGTGACGCCGCCGAACCACAGCTTTTCGACGGCCCGGTCGAGCGGGTCGTGGATGAAGTTGCTCGGCATCGTCGAGTGGAGCGAGAAGTTCGCGACCTTGATGTTCTTGGCCGTGCGGTTCTGGTGGATCCATTCGGCCGCCGCGATCACGTCGCTCGTCCGCGCCATCCCGTAGTCGTCCATGACGTCCAGCGAGATGATGTTCGCCTGCGGGGCCGCGCCGGCCTGATCCTTGGCGCTTCCCGCTGCGATGCCTGCCACGAAGGTGCCGTGACCTCGGCCGTCGCCCGGTGAGTTGGGCTCGAGCTCCGTGATCACGACCTCGTCGATGACGCGCGCACCCATGTCGAAGTCGGCGCGGTTCTTGTCGATGCCCGAGTCGACGATCGCGATCGTCGGCATCGGCTGGCCCGTGGCCGGCCTGTTGCCCCAGAGCGGCTTCACGCCGGACGCCGTCGTCCAGAGGTGCTTGGAGGTCGGCGTGACCGTGCCGCTCAGCCTCACGGGAGCGTCGTAGGTGATCGTCAGGCCGGGGACGCGGGCGAGCCGTAGGACCTTCCTGGCCCGCAGCGTCACCGCGACCGAGCTGACGAAGTTGTACTTGTCCTTGATGCGCTCGGCGGGCCTGCTGCCGGAGCGGTCCTGGACGTCGTGGAAGGCGTCGAAGGCGTGCTTCGTGCCCCTGCCGAGCTTGCCCTGGATGATCACCTTCACGAGCTCGTTCGGTGTGGCCGTCGCCTTCGCCATCAGGATCGGATCGACGTACGTCGCCGCGAGAGGCTGGGCGAGCCGCCGTTCGCTCTTTCGTGCGCCGGCGGCAAGCGGAGCAGCGACGACCAGCACCGCAACGAGCGCGGTGACGAGGCCTCGGCCTCCCTTGCCCCAAAGCGCGTTCGACCGGGAGTCTCCGCCCCGGTTTCCAGTCCCCCACAGCGCGGACGAGCGGTGCTCGCCGCGGGAGGACCCGCCTTTACCGTTCATTTCTCTCCCTTTTTTCCGCGTTGGACGCGGGCCGCAGGTGCATCAGATGTTCCTCAGTCCGACCAGGACACGAATCGCTCGGAAAGGAGCTTGCGAGGGAGCACCGGGAAGCTGTTCTGGGATGCCGTCTGCTGGGCGCCCGGCTGGCCCGGCCCGCCGCGATCCTTCGCGAGCGCGGCCGGCGAGGCCGCGAGACCCAGTGCTCCGACGGTGAGAATCGCCAGGACAGCCCTGACGCCTCTCGTGCTGCAGTGCTTCCGGTTCATTCCCTCTCCCTCTCCGCGCCACCCAGCGCGGTCTGACGACTTGGATTTGGTCAAGCCGTGCGAAGTGTGGGTCTCGCCCCTGGCGGCCTCATCACCCATCGGGGTGAGGGCCGGGAAGTTCCCTCGTTCGAGTGATCCAGAGGATCCGGGGCCGAGGTGCCCGTTCGAGTTACCCTCAGGCGCGATGCGCCCTCGCCTCCCGCTCGTCGCTGGCGTCGCCGCCGCGCGCGCGGCCGGACGCCTGTCGCGCCTCGCCGGCACCGGCGGCGGCACGACGCTCCCCGGGAAGCTGCTGAACATCCTGGATCCGACCGCGGTCGGCCGGCTCGCGTCGCGGCTCCCGCAGGGCTCCGCGATCGTGTCCGCCACCAACGGGAAGACGACGACGGCCGCGATGGTCGCCGAGATCCTGTCCCCGCACGTCCGTCTGGCGCACAACAGCGCCGGCGCGAACCTGCTCTCGGGCGTCGCCTCGTCGCTGCTGTCGTCCAACGGGGCCGAAATGGGCCTGTTCGAGGTGGACGAGGCCGCCCTGCCGGACGTCGCGCGCCGCGTGCGGCCGCGCGCCCTCTCGCTCGGCAACCTGTTTCGCGACCAGCTCGACCGCTACGGGGAGCTGGAGCTCGTGGCCGAGCGCTGGCGCGGGCTCGTGCGCGAGCTCGACGCAGACACCGTCGTGGTCGCGAACGGCGACGACCCGCAGGTCGGCGAGCTCGCGCGGGGCCGCGCGGGTGCCGTGGTCTTCGGCGTCGACGACCCGCGCCACGGGTCCTCCGGGCTCCAGCATGCGGCCGATTCGAAGTGGTGCGTCCGCTGCGGGACGCCGTACGAGTACGCAGCCGCGTACGTCGGGCACCTCGGCGACTACCGCTGCCCGGCGTGCGGCCACGAGCGGCCCCCGCTCGACCTCGCGGCCCGGTCGATCGAGCTTGAGGGCCTCGAGTCGGTCAGCTTCGAGCTCGTCGACGCCGCGGGCCCGATGCGGGTTCGGCTGCCGCTTCCCGGGCTCTACAACGTCTACAACGCGCTCGCGGCCGCCGCGCTCGCCGGGGTGCTCGGCGCTTCGCGGGAGGAGATCCGCGTCGGCCTCGAGCGGTTCAGCGCCGCCTTCGGCCGGTTCGAGCGGATCCCCGTCGGCGAGCGAAGCCTGCTCATGCTGCTGATCAAGAACCCGGCCGGCGCGAACGAGGCCGTCCGGACGCTCGTGGCCGGCGGCTCGCCGCGGCTGGCGGTGATCGCGCTCAACGACGGGATCGCGGACGGCCGGGACGTCTCCTGGATCTGGGACGTCGACTTCGAGCCGCTGCTCGAGCGCCTGGACCGCGTCGTGGCCTCGGGCGACCGGGCCGCGGAGCTCGGCCTTCGCTGCAAGTACGCCGGCTTCCCCGAGGACCGGATCGAGGTCGTCCCCGGGCTCGACGATGCGCTCGACCGCGGGCTCGAGCTGACGCCGGCCGGAGGCGAGCTCTGCATCCTCCCCACGTACACGGCGATGCTCCGCCTGCGCGGGATCGTCGCGGAGCGCGGGTACGTGAAGCCGTACTGGGAGCGGGCTGCATGAAGATCCGGGTCGGCCACCTCTATCCCGAGTACCTGAACATCTACGCGGATCGCGGCAACATCGCGGTGCTCGCACGGAGAGCGGCCTGGCGCGGTCACGAGCTCGAGGTCGAGGCCGTCGGCATGAGCAACCCGCTCCAGGCGGGCGCGCACGATCTCCTCTACGTCGGCGGCGGGCAGGATCGCGAGCAGGCGCTGGTCGCGCAGGACCTCGCCGCCAAGGGCGACGCGCTTCGGGAGGCGGTCGCCGGTGGAACGGCGGTGCTGGCGGTCTGCGGCGGCTATCAGCTGCTGGGCCGCTTCTACCGCGAGCGGTCGGGTGCGGAGCTGCCGGGTGCCGCGGTGCTGCCGCTGCACACGGTTGCCGGCGAGCGGCGGATGATCGGCGATGTGCTCCTGGAGTGCGAGCTCGACCCCGGCGACCGGCGGACGATCGCAGGCTTCGAAAACCACGCCGGGCGGACGATCCTCGAGGACGGCGCCGAGCCCCTCGGGCGCGTCGTGGCCGGGTTCGGAAACGACGGGAGGAGCGGATTCGAGGGCTGCCGCGCCGGCCGCGTGATCGGGACGTACCTGCACGGGCCGCTCCTGCCGCGGAACCCGTGGCTCGCGGACTGGCTGCTCGCGCAGGCGATCGCGCACGGGACGGGCCAGGCGCCGGTCTTCGAGCCGCTGACGGACGAGCTCGAAGCCGAGGCTCATTCGGTCTCGGCCGGACGGGCGAGGTCCCGCGGCGGCAGGGCCTAGCCGACCGGGTTCAGCAGCGCCTTCTTCCCCTCGAACGCGAAGAGCAGCAGGTCGACCATCCGGAACGTCGTGTTGTTGGGGCCGAGCGACGGGCGCCAGGCCGGATCGCGCACGATCGACGCCTGGCTCCCCTCCATCGCCCGATGAAACGTCTCGGCGACGATCCGCGCGCCGACGCCTTTCAGCTTGCCCTGGTTCAGCTCTGCCTCGCGAAGGATGTAGAGCCAGAGCGGGGTGTTCTTCAGCACGGCGTCCCGCTGCGGCTTCGTCAGCCCGTCGAGCTTCGCCCCGTTCTTCCCGTCGCGGATCTGCGCCCGGCTGAGCGTGGTCACCCCCACGCCCTTGCCTCGCAGGAAGGTGGCCATCTGCTGGCCCGTGGCCAGCTTCACCATCTGGGCGCGCGTGAGGTTGCGGAAAGCGAGGTTCGTCCGTCCGGCCGGGAAGCCGCGGAGGTTCCGCAGCGGGTTGACGAGCGTCGTGTCGATCCGCATCGCCCGGTTGAACTTGGCCTCCGGCACGGCGAGGTCGTTCCGGCCGGCCTCCTTGAAGTCGTACAGCCTCCGAAAGTCCGCGATCCAGTTGCTGGGCAGCTTTTGGAGCCCGCCGAGATCGCCGCTGCCGCCGGAGAAGTCGAACAGGAGCCCCAGCGTCGCGAAGCCGTCGTCGAAGATCCGGTTCCAGTCGTACGCGCTCCGGACCATGGCGTGCCCGAGCCGGAAGGCCGCGACGGAGAACTCGATCGGCATCGTCGGGACTGCGGTGGGCGACACGCCGACCTCGAACGCCTTCCTCCCGCTCGAGAAGACGGTGTTGAGCGCGGCGGCAGAGCAGATTCGCGGCAGGAAGTCCGTCCGCAGCATCCACTGGTAATGCTTGGTCGCGAGCTCGCGCGCCTTGGCGAAACGCTGCGCGGGCGGCACGGAGGCGGGGAGCGTGTCGACGATGCGGTTGTGGAAGCGGATGAACGCAAGGTGCGTCTGGGCGACGGCGAGGTTCTCGTCGTTCCGCGGGTCCGGGATGACGGCCTTGCGTTTCTGCGCGACCGTCGAGCCCGCGCCGCGCGGAAGGTCGAACCCGTCTTTCGCCGGGACGCCGTCGGCCGCCACCGTCTTTCCCGTCTTGAGATGGAGCCCGTCCGCCTCGTAGAACTTCGCGGACGCCGGATCGGTCGGCCCCGCTCCGTAGAGCGAGTCCAAGTCGAGGCTCGGCGATCGCGCCTGGAGCAGCTGCGCAGGAGTGACGTTCGTCCCCAGCATTACGTTCGTCTTGTCGAACGTCAGGTCGTGGTCGACGAACTGGCCGAGATAGGTGAAGCCTGCGGGAATCTGCGATGCGCCTCCCCCGCCTGCCGACATCGCCAGGCCGATCTTCCTTCGATTCGGCTCGCCGAGCTGGCGCCCCGCGCCGCTCGGGCCCATTCGCGAGAAGCGGAACGGCGGCGCGGTCGCCGCCAGCGCGAGGCTTCGGCCTCCGCGGCTCTCGCCCAGCATCCCCTCACCGATGACGAAGTAGCTCTCAGACCCGTGATGCTCCACAGTGCCTCCTGTCCTCGAGTCGACCAGGGCGTCGCAGGAACCCCGACAGGATTCCACACCCCCGTCGAGGTCGCGTCAGGGCGTCACGGAGCCCACAACGGCCCGAGGTAGACGACCGGATCGCCCGGTCGCCACCGGGTCAGGAATCGCTGGATCGGCGGGTGCACCACGATCTCGTCGAGCTCGGCGACCGCGAACAGGCGGTGGCCGCGGACGGCTGCGTCCTGGGAGGTCACCCGCTCGAGCGAGCGGTCTCCCAGGTCGCCCGCGAAGATGATGTGCACCACGTGCTTGGCCGCGTAGCTCCTCTGCGGGGCGATCGAGTCCACGATCGCGACCGGCCCCTCGACAGGAACGTCCTCGCCGAGCCCGATCTCCTCCATGAGCTCCCGGTGCAGCGCGTCGACCAGGCTCTCGCCGGAGTTCACGCCGCCGCCGGGCAGGAGCCAGTACTCCTTGCCGTGCTTCTCGTGGCGGCAGAGGAGGATGCGGTTCGTTCGACGGAGGATCGCCGATACCCGGATCCTTGGCTCGGCGCCCACAGCAGGGTCAGACTCTCGACGAGCCGAACCCGCGGGCGCCCCGCTCGCTCTCCGGCAGCTCCTCGAGCTCCACGAGCTCGACCGGCGGCACGGGCAGGACGACGAGTTGCGCGATCCGCATCCCCGGCTCGACGACGAACGGCGCGTCGCGGTCGGTGTTCAGGAGGATCACCTGCACCTCCCCCCGGTAGCCGGCATCGATGAGGCCGGGCGCATTGACGATCATGATGCCGTTCCGGGCGGCCAGGCCCGAGCGTGGAAGGACGAAGCCGCCGTGACCCTCGGGAATCGCGACTGCGAGGCCGGTCGGGACGACGGCGCGCTCGCCAGGGCCGAGCTCGTGGCGACCGCAGGCGGCGAGATCGAGCCCGGCGTCGCCCGTGTAGGCCTGTGACGGGATGACGGCGTCGTCCCGGAGGCGGCGGACCGGGAGCTCGATCACCTGGTCGCCCTGGTGCGCTCCGCCGCGTCGGCGCCGTCGGCGATGAGGTACGGCGCGAACCGCTGGATCTCCCGCCGCGGCAGCCTCGCGCGGATGAAGACGCCGTCCGGGCCGTCCACGCGCTCGTCGATCGGCGGTCCGAGCGCGTAGAGCTCCGCGAGCTTGGCTCCGTCCTCGTACGGGACCAGCATCCGCACGAGCTCGAAGCGCTCTGCGAAGCGCTCCGCGATCCTGGCCCGCAGCTCGTCCAGCCCCTCTCCGGTCTCCGCCGAGATCTGCAGCGCGCCGGGGAAGCGGTTCGCCAGGCGCCTTCGGCCCAGCGGGTCGACGGTGTCGACCTTGTTCAGCACGAGCTCGACCGGGAGCTCGTCCGCGCCGATTTCCGCAAGCACCTCGTCGACCGCGGCGGTGGTCCCGTCGAGCTCGTCGTCCGGCATCGACCCGTCGACCACGTGGAGGACGAGGTCGGCCTCGAGCGTCTCTTCGAGCGTGGCGGCAAAGCCCTCGACGAGCTCGTGCGGGAGGCGCCGGATGAAGCCGACGGTGTCGGTCACAAGGTAGCGCCGGCCGTCCTCCTCGAACGCCCTCGTCGTCGGATCGAGCGTCTCGAAGAGCCGCTCGTTGACCGAGACGCCGGCGCCGGTCAGCGCATTCAGCAGCGTCGACTTGCCGGCGTTCGTGTACCCCGCGAGCGCGACGGTCGGCGTATGCGAGCGGAGGCGCTCGCGGCGCCGGGTCTGCCGCTGGCGCCCCAGCCCCTGGAGGCGCCGCCGGAGGATCGCCACGCGGCGCCGCGCGAGCCGGCGGTCGGTCTCGAGCTGGGTCTCGCCCGGGCCCCTCGTCCCCACGCCGCCGTCCATGCGGCCGGCCCCGAGGCGCTCGAGGTGCTGCCACATCCCGCGCATGCGCGGAAGGTTGTACTCGAGCTGCGCGAGCTCCACCTGGAGCTTCCCCTCGGCGCTGTGGGCGTGCTGGGCGAAGATGTCGAGAATCAGCTGCGTCCGGTCGACGACCCGCGCCTTGAGCTCGTCCTCGAGGCGCCGCTGCTGCGACGGCGACAGCTCGTGATCGACGAGCAGCGACTCGGCGCTCGCAGCCTTGTAAGCCTCCTTGAGCTCGGCGAGCTTGCCCTTGCCGACGAAGGTCCGGGGATCGGGCCGTGCCCGGTGCTGGACCAGACTCCCGACCGGCTCCACGCCCGCGGTTCTCGCCAGCTCGGCGATCTCGCCGAGCTCGCGGCTCTCGTCGGCGCGCGGAGCCAGCACGGACAGGATGAAACCCCGCTCCGGCTCCACGCCGGATCGGGTCTCGGGCTGGCGGATCGTCACGCCTGGATTATGACTTTCTGCAGGGAGCTTTCGATCCGGCGCACGGCCTCTTCCAGGTCCTCGTCGGGGACGGTCAGCGACAGCCGCACGAATCCCTCGCCGCTCGCTCCGTAGCCCGGTCCGGGCGACACGACGACGTTCGCCTCCTCGAGGACGAGGGACGTGAACGACGCCGAGTCGTGCCCCTCGGGAACCGGCACCCAGAGGTACGGCGTCGCCCGCGGCGGCTCGACCGTCACGCCGATTGCCGCAAGCGCCTCCACGAGCAGGTCTCGCCGCCGCCGGTAGACCGCGGACATCTCACGGGGGAAGCCGCGCTCGTCCGTCAGCGCGACGGCCGCAGCGCGCTGGAGCGCGTCGAACATCCCCGAGTCCAGGTTGGCCTTGAGCTGGCGGAAGCGCTCGACCACCTCGGCGTTGCCGGCCACGAGCGCGCAGCGCCAGCCCGTCATGTTCCAGCCCTTCGAGAGCGAGAAGATCTCGACGCCGACCTCCTTCGCCCCCGGCGCCTCGAGGAAGCTCGGCGCCACGTACCCGTCGAAGCAGACCTCCGAGTAGGCGTTGTCGTGGACGAGGATCAGGCCGTTGCGCCGCGCGAACTCGACCGCCCGCTCGAACGCCCCGGCCGGGACGACTGCACCTGTCGGGTTGTTCGGATAGTTCAGGTACAGGAGGTTCGCCCGGCCCAGGACGTCCTCCGGGATCGCCTCCAGGTCGGGAAAGAAGTCGTTCTCCGGCGTCAACGGCAGGTAGTGGACGTCGGCGCCGGAGAAGACGGGGCCGGACGTGTACGGCGGATAACCGGGCTCCGGGCTGAGCGCGACCTCGCCGGGATCGAGACAGACCATCGCGATGTGCCCCACCGCCTCCTTGCCGCCGAGCGCCGGGACGACCTCGCTCGCCGGGTCGAGCTCGACTCCGAAGCGGTTGCGGTAGAAGGACGCCGCCGCCTGCCGCAGCTCCTCGGTGCCGCGGTTGGACGGGTATTGGTGCGTCGAGGGGTTGCGGAGCGCCTCTGCGGCCGCCTCGACGATCGCAGGCGGCGTCGGCAGATCGGGGTCGCCGATCGCGAGGCTGATCACCTCGATCCCCTGCCGCCTCTTCGACTCCATCAGGCGCTCCAGCTCAGCGAAGAGGTACGGGGGAACCGCGTCGAGGCGCTTGGCGAACTTCACAGGTCCAGCTCCTCACTTGCCTCACCGCTGAAGATCTCCTGCGCCGGGCCCGTCAGGCGAGCTTGCATCGAGTCGTCGAGCTCCACGAGCAGGTCGCCGCCCGCGAGGTGGACGGTGACGGGGCTCTCGCACCAGCCGCGCGCGACGGCGACGCCGGCCGTTGCGACCGCGCTCGTCCCGGACGAGAGGGTCTCCCCCGCTCCGCGCTCCCAGACGCCGACCGTGATGTCGTTCGGGCCGTCGACGCGGACGAGCTGGACGTTCGTCCGCTGCGGGAAGCGCTCGTGGTTCTCGATCTGCGGGCCGAGGCGGAGCAGCTCGTCCCGGGCGGGATCGCGGCGCAGGACTGCGTGTGGGTTGCCGACCGACGCCGGCGTGAACTCCAGGGTCTCTCCACCGAGGTCCAGATCTTCGGGCTCCGCGACCTCGACGGCGCCCATGTCCATCTCGACGTCGAGCCCGCCCCGCATCCGCGCGACGACCTCGCGCCGGCCCACGCGGATCCGCACGGTGTCCGCGCCGCTGCGCCGGGCCAGCCAGCGGGCGGCGATGCGCGTGCCGTTCCCGGACAGCTCCGCCGTCGAGCCGTCGGGATTCCAGATGACGACCTCCGCCTCGTTCCCGTTAGCCGCCACAACCTCGAGGACCCCGTCCGAGCCGACCCCGAAGTGGTAGTCGCAGAGGCGGCGCACCTGCTCCTCGGTCAGCGGCGTCCCGATCTCAGCCCGCTGGACCAGCAGGTAGTCGTTGCCGAGTCCGTGCCATTTCGAGAATCTCATCGGCCACCTCGCCCGCCGGGCGGTCGGCAGGCACGGTAACAAGGCCCGGTACGCGCCGCATCCACTTTCGCTGGTACGCCGCGTAGCGCTTGGTGCGCCGGATCAGCCTTGCGAGCGCCTCGTCCCGCGGAAGCTCCGCGATGTCGCGAAGCCCGTGAATCGTGCGCGCCGTCGACGAGATCGGCCGCTCGAGCGCAAGGCTCACCTCGTTCTCGACTCCGGACTCGAACATCCGCCGCGTGCGCCGCTCGATCCGCTCCTCGAGCACGTCCCTGGGGACGTCCAGGCCGACGATCAGGGCCGGTCGGCGGGTGTCCTCGCTCCAGAGGCGGCCCTCCCGCGGCGCCAGCGAGCCGCCGGCCTCGGCGAGCTCGAGGGCCCGCACGACGCGGCGGCGGTCGTTCGGATGGACTCGCGCCGCCGCGGCGGGGTCCTGCTCGGCGAGCAGCCCGTGTGCGGCCTCGGGCCCGAGCCGGTCGAATTCCACCTCCCACCGCTCGCGGACGCCGGGTTCCGGCGCCGGAGGCAGGTCGAGCTCGACGAGCGCGGCGCGGAGGTAGAGGCCGGTGCCGCCGACGACGACCGGGGTCCGCGCGCCGGCGAGGGCTCGGTCGACCGCCTCATGGGCCAGCTTCGCGTACTCGCCGACCGAGGCCTCGTGGTCGAGCTCCCAGATCGCGACGAGCTCGGTTTCCCGCCCGGCCTGGTTGGTGAGGATCGG
>DASVEW010000049.1:0-12810 GCA_036380355.1 Gaiellaceae bacterium
CGTCCGCGACGTGGTCGAGCCCGATTCCGGGTGGCAGCGCGCCTACGCCGACGGCTACGAGCGCTTCCGGGCGCTCTATCCGGCGTTGCGATCGCTGGAGGGGCGATGACGATGCGCCTCGGAATCCTCTCGACGGCCCGCATCAACAGGCTCCTCCTTCCTGCGGCGCGCGAGTCGGGGCGAGTCGAGATCGCTGCGGTCGCGAGCCGCGACCTCGGCCGGGCCGAGGCGTACGCCCGTGAGCATGGGTTCGAGCGCGCGTACGGCAGCTACGAAGAGCTGCTCGCCGATCCGGGCTTGGACGCCGTCTACATCCCGCTGCCGAACTCGCTGCACGTCGAGTGGTCGATCCGGGCGCTCGAGGCCGGCAAGCACGTCCTCTGCGAGAAGCCGCTGAGCAGGCACCCCGAGGACGCCGAGCGTGTGTTCGACGCGGCCGCCCGTGCGGGGCTCGTGCTGACCGAGGCGTTCATGTACCGGCACAACCCGCAGACCGCGCGGCTCGTGGAGCTCGTGGAGGGCGGGGCCATCGGCGACCTGCGCGTGGTGCGGGCGGCGTTCAGCTTCACGATCACGGACGACGCGAACATCCGGCTCGCCGCGGACCTCGACGGCGGGGCTCTCATGGACGTCGGTTGCTACTGCGTCAGCGGCTCTCGGCTGCTGGCGGGTGAGCCCTCGCGGGTGTTCGCCACGAGCGTGGAGGAGGCCGGCGTGGACACGGTCTTCGCGGCGACCATGTCGTTCCCCGGCGGCGTGGTCGCCCAGTTCGACTGCGGCTTCCGGCTTCCGATGCGCGACGAGCTCGAGGCGGTCGGCACCGAGGGCTCGATCTTCCTCGACGATCCCTGGCACTGCCGCCGACCTGTGATCGAGATTCGGCGCGACTACGGCGTGGAGGAGATCGCGCTCGAGCCCGTCGACTCGTACCGGCTCGAGCTCGAGAACCTCGCCGACGCGATTCGCGGCGAGGCGGCGCCGCTGCTGGGTCGCGAGGACGCGCTGGCCCAGGCGCGGGCGATCGACGCCCTCTACCGCTCGGCCGAGCTCGGCGAGGCCGTTTCTCTCTAGGCCCGGGCGGACGTGCCGGGCCGTGTCCTGGGGTCTGACCCCACGGACCCGGCGCGCGGCCGCTGGAAACACGCGCCATCGGCCGAAATGGACGTCGTCGGAAGACATGTCCAGCGGACATGTCCAGACGGGTTACTTCGAGACCCGTCCCGGAGCGCCGAACTCGTGGAGCACGTCGGGCACCTCGCCCTGGAAGTTCTCGAGGATCGAGAGCGCCCAGCGGTCCGTCACCGCCGTCCCGTTGAGCGTGTGGACGAACTCGGTGCCGCCGTCGGAGCGGTACCGGATCCCGAGCCGACGCGCCTGGTAGTCCGTCGTGTTCGACGCCGAGGTGATCTCGCGGTACCGGCCCTGCGACGGGAACCACGCCTCGATGTCGATCCGCTTCGCCGCCGCGGCGCTGAGCTGCCCCGCGGCGATGTTGACCACGCGGTACGGCAGGCCGAGCTCCTGCACGAGCGACTCCTCGATCCCGACCAGCCGCTCGAACTCGGGCCAGGACTCCTCCGGCAGCGTGTAGGCGAACATCTCGACCTTGTTGAACTGGTGGACGCGAAACATGCCGCGGGTGTCCCGCCCGGCTGCGCCCGCCTCTCGCCGGAAGTTCGCCGAGAAGGCCGTGTACTCGACGGGCAGCTGCTCCCGCTCGAGGATCTCGCCCATGTGCAGGCCGGCCAACGCCACCTCCGACGTGCCGGTCAGGAACAGCCCCTCGTCGGCCACCTCGTAGATCTCGAACCGCTCGGCCGGGAAGAAACCGGTGCCGTACATGGCCTCCTCCCGTACGAGCACGGGCGGGATCACAGGCGTGAAGCCCTCCCCGACCAGCCGCTCGAGCGCCCACCGGTAGAGGGCGAGCGACAGCCGCGCAGCGTCTCCGACGATGTAGCCGAAGCGCGAGCCGGAGAGCCGGGCGCCGCGCTCCATCTCGTACCGGCCGAGCTCGAGATGCTCCTTGGGGTCGGCGAGCGACGGAACGTCGCCGACCTGCCGCTCGATCACCCCCTCGGCATCCTCGGTCTCGTCGTCCGGAACGGACTCGTGGGCGGGGTTCGGGACCTGCTGCAGGAGCTCGTCCCTCCGCGACTCCGCCGCAGCCAGATCGCCCTCGAGGCGCCGCAGGTCCTCCTTCACCTGCCTGAGCTCCTCGACCTGCTCCGGGGTCGGCTTGCCCTTCAGCTTCTGGCGCCCGCGCAGCTCGTCCACCTGCGGGACCAGCTCGCGCCAGCGCGCGTCGGCCTCCAACAGCTCGTCGAAGGCCTCGGCGCCGCCCTTGCGCGCGATCCCGGTCCGGACGCGGTCCGGGTCGCTGCGAGCAGCCCGGAGGTCGATCACCGGAGCACTAGGACTGGATCAGGAACGCGACCAGGTCGTTCAGCTCTTTCTCGCTGAGCTGGTCGTACGCTGGCATGACGCCCTCGGGGTACCCCTCCTCGACGTAGGCGTTCGGGTTCACGATCGACTCGCGGACGAACTCCGCTAGGGGCTGGTTGGCCTTCTCCGCGAGATCGGGGAGCTCGTCGAGGCCCGGCCCCGTGGTTCCCGTCGAGCCGGCGGGCTCGAACTCGTGGCAGCTCCCGCACCCGTTCGCCATATAGACCTGCCGGCCGGCCTCGGGATCGCCCTCGACGACGTCGCCGCCCTCGCCCGTCTCGGTCTCCGTCTCGCCCGTCTCGGTTTCCGTCGCGCCCGTCTCGGTCTGCGTCGCCGTGGTGTCCACGGTCTCCGCGGTCGGCGCGGTCTCCTCTCCGCCGCCGCACGCGGCTAGCAGCGCTCCGAAGACCGCGATCAGGACCAGTCGGCGCACGGGCGCGAGTCTACCCCGGGAAGGCGTCAGACTAACCGGGCATGACCGCCGCCGTCTCCCGCCTGATCGCGCCCCGGCGCGAGATCCTGATCGCGGGCGGGCTGGCGTGCGTGGGCGCGGCGCTGCTGGTCGTCCTCGCGCCCCCGACGGGCGACGCGCCGGCGCACCTCTACCGGACGCTGCTCGTGGAGCAGGGCGTGTATGTCTGGGACAACCTGTGGTACGGCGGCCACTACCCGCTCGCCTCGTACAGCCTCCTCTACTACCTGCCGGCAGCGCTCGTCGGAAACCTGCCGCTCGTGTTCGCAGCGGTGGTCGTCTCGGCGGCGCTGTTCGCCTCCATCGTCGAGCGGGAGTGGGGCGCGGCCGCGCACTGGCCGGCACGCGCGTTCGCCGTCCTCGCTGCGGGGCCTATCTTCGTCGGCACGTACAGCTACGCGCTCGGTCTTGCGGCGGGCCTCGGCGCCCTCCGCTCGCTGCAGGGCGGCCGCCGGTGGCTGGCCGCAGGCGCCGCGGCCCTGACACTCGGCTTCAGCCCACTGGCCTTCGTCTTCCTCTGCATCGTGCTGCTCGCGCTCGTGCTCGTCCGCCGGGTCGGACCTCACGCCTTCGCCTTCATCGTCGCGCTGGCCGCGATCGCCGGCATCCAGCTGGCCGCGCTCGTGTTCTTCCCGAGCAGCGGCCCCTACCCGTTCCGCGCGCTCGAGCTCGCGGCAGTCCTCATCGTCAGTGTTCTCGGCGCCGAGCTTGCCAGGCGCGCCCGCCACGGCGCCCTGCTGGGGGCGTTCTTCCTCGTCTGGGGAGCCGCCAGCATCGCGATGTTCGTCGTCTCGACGCCCGTCGGCGAGAACCTGACGCGGCTCCGGTCGGTCGTGTTCCCGGTGATGCTCATGACCGCGGTCGTGGCCCGCTTCTGTCCGCGCTGGCTTGCCGCTCTCGCGCTGACGGCGGCGCTGATCTACAACGTCGCGCCGTATGCGGGCGCCGCGCTCGACCGCACGGACGTCCGGGCGGCCGACCGCTCGTTCTGGGCCCCGGCCGTCGCCTTCCTCGGCGAGCGCTCGACCCCCAACTACCGCGTCGAGGTCGTGCCGACCTTCGACCACTGGGAGGCGTACTGGCTGCCACGTGCCGGGATCCCGCTCGCGCGCGGCTGGTATCGGCAGATCGACATCGCGCGGAACGAGCTCTTCTACGAGCGGGCGCTCGGGCCGTCCGCCTACCGTCAGTGGCTCCGTGGCATGGGCGTCCGGTTCGTCGTCCTGCCCGAGACCCGGCTCGGCCAGAAGGGCGAGGAGCGCGAGGCGGCCCTGCTCCGCTCCGACGCGTCCGGGCTGCGTCAGGTCTTCCGGAGCCCCCAGCTGACGATCTTCGAGGTGCCGGCGCCGGAGCCGATCATCACCGGGCCCGGCACCCCGGTCGTCACGCGGCTCGACCACGTCGGAATCGAGGGACGGCTGCCGGCCGCGGGCGACTACCGGCTCAAGATCCGCTACACGCGCTACTGGCGGGTGGAGGCGGGCGCCGTGTGCGTCGAGCGCGCGGCGCGCGGGATGACCCTGCTCAGGGCGACGCGGCCTGGGCCGTTCGCGCTGGCCGTTCCCGAGGGGCCGGGTGCCCTGGTTCGCGCGCTGGTCGGGCGAGCTCCGGCGCACTGCTGAGGACGAGGTAGCACGCCAGCCCGGCGACGACCACGTCGTTCGGCGAGTCGTTGACCACGAGCGAGACGCCGATCGCCGCCAGAAGGGAGAGCTGCACGGGGCGGCGCTCGCGCAGCGCGAGGACGGCAAGGGCCGCGATGCCTCCGAAGACGAGCAGCGCGACGCCCCATCCAGCGGTCGCGCGCTCGAACGAGAGCTGGATGCGGCGGCCGAGGTCCTCGAGCAGGCCGACGGGCCCGTCCGACAGCGCGTCCGTGACGTGGCTCGACCCTCCGAGCGCGAGCGCGAGTGCGAGGACGGCCGCCACGACGGCGCCGCCGACCGCGAGCCGCCGGTCGAAGCGATGCTCGAGCGCCGCCAGGACGAGGAAGGCGACGAGGAGGACGACGGCGCCGCCGCCGTCCGCGCCGAACGAGCTGCCTCCGACCGTGACGAGCGAGAGCGCCGCCACGCCGACGAACGCCCACATCCCGAAGCGCCGCCCGAGCAGGACGGCACCGGCCAGCGCAGGGACGAGCAGCAGGGTCGCGAGCAGGTTGGAGAGGCCGTAGAAGCGGGCGTTCTGCGTCGGGCCCAGCGGCGAGAGCGCGACCCAGCGCTCGTCGGCGGCCATCGCGACCAGGTAGGCCGCCAGGGTCGCCGCCATCAGGACGCCGTGCGAGACCGGGCCCGTGCGGGCGAGGAGCAGCGAGGAGGCCACGGCCAGCACGACCACGAGCGCGTGCGCCCAGACCTCGGTGGCGCCGACCACCCCGAGCGCGAGGTTCGCCAGCAGCACGGCGGCGAACGCTGGCAGGACGCCGGCCGGGAGGAACGCCGCGACGGCGACGATCAGCGCAAGGGACAGGAGCAGGACGACGGTCTTCGCGTCCCGATTCGCGTCGATGCGCAGGTCGAGGTCGCGCAGCGTGCCGAGCGGGTCGTCGTCCCCCCTCGATCCGAGCGCGCCGTCCTCGCCCAGGACCGTGGGCGCGACGTCGACGATCGAGACGAGCCCGGGGATGCGGGTCGAGTCCGAGGTGAGCACGCCGGCGTAGTCGCCGCCGACCACTGCGATCGGATACCGGCGGTCGTTCGGCTGCTCGCCGCCTTCCGGCAGCCCCAGCACGATCGCCGGCCCGGCCGGGATCGTCGAGGACGTCTCCACCTCGAGCACCGCCTGTCCCTCGGGCAGGCCGCCGAGGATCGAGTTCCGCACGGCTCCCCGCTCCAGCGCCGCACGCGCCCGGGCGCCGCTGGTCTCCGGCCCCGCGTCGGGGACGAGCAGGCCGACGGCGCCGCGGTCCGTCAGTGCCGCGAGATCGCCGGTCTCGAGCCCGGGAACGACGACGACGCGAAGCTGCTGCGCCGACGAGAGCCCGGGCAGTGCCGCCGCAGCAACGAGGCCCAGAACTACAATCGAGGGCATGCAGCGCACGTACGGACGGGATTTCGGACTGTCGTTCCGCATGGTCCTGACGATGTTCCTCCTCGGGGCCCTCTACGTGGCCTTCTTCGTCGCGCTGCTCTCGTTCACGGACATCGGGATCGGCTTCGTGATCGTGATCATGGGCGTCCTCGCCTTCGTCCAGTACTACACGTCCGACAAGATCGCCCTCGCCGCCTCCCGCGCCAAGGTCGTCGAGCGCGACGAGGCGCCGGAGCTCCACGACATGGTCGAGCGCCTGTGCGCGATGGCCGACCTCCCCAAGCCGCGGATCGCCGTCGTCCCGACCGACGTCCCGAACGCCTTCGCCACCGGGCGCAACCCGAAGAACTCCGTCGTCGCGGTCACCGAGGGCCTCTGGTACCGCCTGAGCAAGCCGGAGGTCGAGGGCGTGCTCGCGCACGAGCTCTCGCACATCGGGAACCGCGACGTCGCGATCATGACCGTGTCGAGCTTCTTCGCGATGGTCGCCGCGCTGCTGATGCGGATCGGCCTCTTCGGCGGGATGTTCGGCGGTGGGCGGGATCGTGGCGGGCCGCCGATCTGGCTGATCATGTTCCTCGTCTCGATGGTGACCTACGTGATCAGCTACGTGCTGATCCTGATGATCTCGCGCTACCGGGAGTACGCGGCCGACCGTGGCGCCGCGCTCATCACCGGCGCGCCCGAGAACCTCATGTCCGCGCTCCAGCGGATCGCCGGTCAGATCCAGCAGATCCCCCAGCGCGACCTGCGCGAGGTGCAGGGGCTGAACGCGTTCTTCATCGTCCCGACGAACGTGAAGTCGTCCTTCGCAGAGCTGTTCATGACCCATCCGCCGCTCGAGAAGCGGCTCGCCCGGCTGGCCGAGATCTCGCGCGAGATGGGCCGGCCGGTCGACTTGTAACTAGGAGCCGTAGGCTTGGGGATCAGGGACGTCCTCTTCGGGCGCAAGCGCCTGAAGGAGGCGAAGCGCGAGGCGCTCTTCGCGCTTCCGTCGGCAGCGATCACCATGGAGGTCGAGCTGGGCCTTCGGCCGGCGGGTGTCGGCGCCGTGGTCTTCAAGCCGCTCTCGGCGGGCGAGTTCGTCCGGGCGGAGAACGAGATGCAGGAGCTGCTCGACGTGGCCGCCCGGGAGTCGGCGTCGCGAGTGGAGCGGCGCAGCGACGACTACGGCTACGAGTGGCTGGTGATCCGGGACGAGCACTTCGAGGATCTCGTCACGACCGTCCACCTGATCGCGTCCGAGCTGGCGGAACGCGGCTTCGGCGAGCAGCTGCTGGCGGCGGTGTTCCGCTTCGAGGGCAAGACGCATCCGGTCTATCTCGTCTACGGGTACAAGCGGGGCGCGTTCTGGCCGTTCGTGCCGACCGGCGAGCGGGAGCGGGACAACGCCGAGGAGCTGGAGCTGAAGGCGAAGCTCGAGAAGGAGCTGCCCATCGAGCCGGACCTCTCGATGTGGTTCGCTCTGTTCGGCCTGCCCATCTGAGCCACGTCCGGTGCCTGGCACCGGACGTGGCCCGACGGGCCACGTCCGCGCACGGAGACTCCATCGGTCTCTGCCGCCCGCGGCTCCGCCGGACGTGTCCGGTGCCTGGCACCGGACACGGCTCCTGTTAACCGGGCGGTTCCTCGCCGTCCCAGTAGTCGAGCGGCTCGAGGCGCGTCATGAGTCCGACGCCGCGGAAGCCGATCTTGTTCGATCGTGGGTAGTAGGTGATGTCGTTCGTGTCGCGCCAGCCGTACATGAGCACCTTCATGCCGTTCTCCCCGCCGCGGAAGCCGTGCGAGATCTGGGTGCCGGCAGGGCGGGCGACGACGTGGCCCGCACGGATCGGGTGATGCTCCTCCTCGTGCCCCCGGTCCCGCGCCCTCGGGCTCGGGACGAGCTCCAACGTGCCGTCACCCTCGAGCACGACGAAGATCTCCTCCTCCGCCGAGTGGCAGTGCGCCGGCGCCGGCAGCTTGCCCGGGCCGACAGTGACGACGTTCAGGCCGGACTTCACCGAGCCCGCCGCATCGGCGAGGTCGATCCAGCGCTCCTGCTCGAGGTCGCCGACGTTGACGATGTTCGAGGGCCGCTCCGCCGGCTCCCCGACCTCGGGCTCGCCTGCCTCCGCCTCCTGGTCCCACGGGTGGCCGCCCTGTCCGGATGCGACCCAGCTCGATCCGAGCCAGGTCACTCCGGCCCGAGGCAGCGTTGCGTGGCCGTCGCCACCGGCTCGGCCGAAAGCCAGGACGTCCAGACCCTCGTCGCCGCCTCGCAGCGTGTGGGCCTCCCTCCGCGCCCGGTGGACGATGCAATCGCCCTCGCGCACGTCGTAGACCTTGCCGTCCTGCCACGACAGCCCCGACCCGCCGAGCACGAAAAAGATCTCCTCGTCTTCGACGTGAGCCGGCGTCGACCAGCGGCCGGGGGAGACCTCGATGCGGTTCACGGTCACCTCGACGCACCCGGCCGCACGGCCGAGGGAGTGCCAGGCAACGCCGAAGTGGCCTCCGTCGTCTCTGACCGGCTCGACGTCGTCCCAGTGGACGAGGCCGCCTTCGCCGTTCACCGCGAGGGCAGGTCCGGGACGAGCCCCTCCTCGGAAAAGAGCTTCCTCGTCTCCTCGAGCGTCAGGTCGCTCGGCGGGATGACCAGGTCTGACGGCGAGAGATCGGCGTCCGGCATGCGCTCGCCTCGTTCGCGCACCAGCTGCCACATCTCGTCGAGCACGCCGTCGAGCGTGGCCTCGTCCTCGGCCTCGAGCGCCGCCACCGCACGGTCGTCGAGCTCGTTCAACTGCCCGCGCACGTCGTCATCGATGCGGTACTGGCCCTCGCCCATGAGCCGGACGATCACTGCTCGATCTCCTTCTGCGGCGCGCCGGCCCCGACCTCGGCGCGAAGCTTCTCGAGCTCGGCGTCGACCTGGCGGTCGGCCGAGATCGCGGCGAGCTCGCGGTCGAGCTGCGTCTGGTCGCCGGCCGTGAAGTCCTCGAGCGTCCCGGCCTCGATCAGCTCGTCGACCGCCGACGCGCGCGCCTGCATCTGCTCGGTCTTGTCTCGCGCCCGCTCGATCGCCAGGCCCGTGTCGGCCATCTGCTCGCCGATCCCGGTCGCCGCCTCGCCGATCCGGACCTGCGCCTCCGCCGCCGAGTACTGCGCCTTGATGACCTCCTTCTGCGAGCGGAAGGCCTCGATCTTCGCAGCGAGTTGCTTCTCGGACGTCGCGAGCTTCTCCTGCTGCGCGTCGAGCTGCGCGATCTGGCCGTCGAGATCCTGGAGCTGCTGCTGCGCGAGCGTCTTCCGCTCGAGCGCGGCGCGCGCCAGATCCTCGCGGCCCGCCGCGACGGCGTCCCGCGCCTGCGAGTCCAGCTTGACGAGGCTCTGCTCTAGCTTGTCCGTCTGGAGCTGCAGCCGCTTCTTCGAGGTCGCGACGTCCGCGATCCCCCGTTTCACGTTCTGGAGCAGCACCCGCTGCTGCTCGTAGGAGTAGTCCAGCGTCTCGGCCGGGTCCTCAGCCCGGTCGAGGAGCTTGCTCAGCTTCGACTTGATCACCAGGGACATTCGCTCGATCAGACCGGCCACCCGAATCCTCCTCCTCGCTTGCAGACGTACCCTACGCGTCCATGCTCGTCGCGCGAAGCATGCATCCCGGGTGGCTGTCGAATGCGTATCTCGTCGCCGACGAGGAGGGCGGCGCCGCCGTCTTCGTCGACAGCGGCGCGCCGCTGGAGCCGCTGCTCGAGGCTGCAGAGCGCTGGGGTGTCCGGCCGAGCCACGTCCTGCGGACGCACGGCGATGCCGACCACGTCGCCGGCGAATCGGAGCTCGGCCTGCCGGTCGTGACGGGGCCGCTCGAGACGGGCGGGCTGAGATTCGAGGCGATTCCGACGCCGGGCCATGCGGACGACCACCTCGCCTTCCTGGTCGAAGACGCGCTGTTCTCCGGCGACGTCCTCTTCAAGGACGCGGTCGGCGGCGGCGATCCCGACCAGGTGCGCGACTCGGTGATGCGCCTGATGGAGCTCCCGCGCGAGACGCGCGTCTTCCCGGGCCACACCGACGAGACGACCATCGGCCGCGAGTGGGAGGAGAACCCGTTCGTCCGAGTCTGGCGCGGGGTCGAGCCGGAGGGCACCGAGCGCTGCCGGGTGGGCGGCCGCGAGGGGACGATCGCCGTCTGGTCGCCCGACTACGACGGCAAGGGGAAGGCCTGGGTCCGGTTCGACGACGGCACCGGCCGGATCCTGGGCGGCTCCCGCATAGAGCGGCTGTGAGGATCGGCCTCCTCTTCCCGGGCGAGATGGGCGCGGCCGTTGGGGCAGCCGCGAGCGCCGAGATCCTCTGGGCCAGCGACGGCCGCAGCCCGGCGACTGCAGAGCGTGCACAGAGCTTCACGGACGTCGGCTCGGTCGAGGAGCTCGTCCGCTCGAGCGACGCGATCCTCTCGATCTGCCCGCCGGCGATCGCCGAGGAGACGGCCGAGCAGGTCTTCCGGCTCGGCTTCGGCGGCATCTACGTGGAGGCGAATGCGATCTCGCCCGAGCGCATGCGCAGGATCGCCGCACTCGGGCCGCGCGTCGTCGACGGCTCGATCATTGCGGCGAGGGGAATCAACCTCTACCTCGCGGGCGAGGGGGCGGACGAGATCGCCGGGCTCTTCGCCGGCTCTGAGGTCACGGCGATCCCGATCGGCCAGACGACCGGCGCCGCGTCGGCGCTGAAGATGGCGTTCGGCGGCTGGAACAAGATCGGCATCGCGCTCACCGCCCAGGCGCACGCGGTCGCGAAGGCGTACGGCGTCGACGACCGGCTCGAGGCGGAGGGCGTGCCGGCGGACCGGCTCCAGTGGGTCGCCGACCGCGCCTGGCGCTGGGCTCCGGAGATGGAGGAGATCGCCGACATGTGCGCGGAGCTCGGCCTCCCCGACGGGATCGCGCGCGGCGCGGCCGCCTTCTACGAGGAGCTCAGCTCGCGAGAGCCGCGCGAAGCTGGTCGAGGCTGATGTTCCCGCCGCTGCAGACCAACGCGACGCGCTGACCCGCGAGCCGGTCTCTCAGCTTGAGCGCGGCGGCCAGCGGCGCGGCGCCCGCCGGCTCGACGAGGTTCCGGGTGCCCTCGATCATCAGGCGCGTCGCCGTTCGGATCTCCTCCTCGCCCACGAGGACGAACTCGCGGAGCAGCTCCCACATGATCCGCTGGGGAAGCTCGAACGGGACGCGCGTGGCGAGGCCCTCGGCGGTCGTCCTCATCTCGCCGGGCTCCAGGTTGCGGTTCCTCCAGGCCAGGTAGGCGGCCGGCGCGGCCTCCGACTGGACACCGATCACCTGCGCCGTGCCGCCCATCCCCTCGGCGGCGATGCACGCACCGGCCACGCCGCTTCCGCCGCCGACCGGGACGACGACCACGTCGGTCTCCGGACGTGCCTCCAGGATCTCGAGCGTCTGGGTCGCGACGCCGGCGATCAGATGCGGCTCGTCTCCCGAATGCACGTACCGGTAGCCGTGCTCGGCCGCCAGCCGTTCGCAGTGCTCGCGCGCCTCGTCGAAGTCGCGCCCCGCCTCGACGATCTCGGCGTCCAGCGCGCGGATCGCGCCGACCTTCAGCGGGTTGGCCGCCTCGGGGACGCAGACGATCGCCCGGACGCCATGGAGCCTCGCGGCGAAGGCGACCGACTGCCCGTGGTTTCCCGTCGAGGCGGTGATCAGGCCGCGGCGCCGCTCGTCCTCGGAGAGCTGCGAGGCGAGGTTGACGCCGCCGCGCACCTTGAATGCGCCGACCGGCTGGTGGTTCTCGTGCTTGACGCGGACGTCGGCGCCGACGAGCTCGCTCAGCGCCGGCCAGGCGTAGAGCGGCGTCGGGCGGAGGTGCGGCGCGATCCGCTCGCGCGCCGCGAGGACGTCCTCGAACGTCGGCGGCTTCATTCCAGGAACGCCTCCAGCCGCCGCGCCTCGTCCTCGACCTCGCGGCGCACGGCGCGGGGGAGAGGGGCGAAGGGCTCGGTCTTCACCTTCCCGTCGGCGTACGTCCAGAGCCCGGCCACGACGCCGTCCACGAGAGAGGTCTGCAGCACGTCGCCGTTCTTCTTGATCACCGCCGGCTGGTACTCCGGCGGCAGCGTGCGCAACCGGATGGGCGCCGGCGTGTCGGCGGGCGGCCGGGGCGCGCGCTTGAGGTCGTAGAGCGTCCGCCCGTCCTCCGCCTCGAACCGCACGAGCCGGCCGTCGTTCTCCTCGAAGCCCGGCTGGACGTCCTTCACGCGCAGCCCTCCGAAACGGAGGAGGTCCTCCCGCGTCGCCGGCCCGTAGGCGGCGAGGTAGCGGCGGACGAGGAGGCTCGCGCCGTCGGGGTGGTCCGGCATCGGTGCGCCGAGCCAGCGCTCCGCCGTCATCGCCTTCACGCGAACGGCCCCCCAGGTCCCTGCCGGCGGCACGTGGACAGCATGACGGCCGAGAACCCGGGATGGTCACGGGCCGCGACGAGGTGGATCGTGACGCGGAAGAGCGTGCCGCGGACGACGCGCCTCCGCTCGTAGGCACGCGTGAGCTGTTCCTTGCGGAACCCGTCGAGCCGGCTCCAGAGCCCGAGGTACGGCGCCTTTGCGTCCTGGGCCTGGAGCGCGCAGAGGCGCTCCGCCGCGCGTGGAACCGGGAGGCGCGCCCGCTCCAGGAGCAGCTGGCGGGCGAGCGTCGCCCGGTTGATCTCTCGCAGGGAGAGCACCCTAGGCGTGAAACGCGGCAAGCCGCTCGGCCTCCTCGTCGAGCTCGTTCCGGGATGCGCGAGGAAGGCGCCCGAACGGCTCCACCGTGACGCGGCCCCGCTCGCACCGCCAGGTACCGGCCACCTGGCCGTCGAGCAGGAACGCGTTCACGGAATGC
>DASVEW010000050.1:0-7939 GCA_036380355.1 Gaiellaceae bacterium
CTCATCCGAGACGCGCCACTTCAGCGGCTTCGAACGACCCACCCGCCGTCGACGAGGTCGAGCATCTGATCTCTTCATAGCAGCGGCGTTCGACGGCCACCCCTCGGTCCCTGCTCAATTTGAGATCACTTCCAGACACCGTGGGGCGTCAAGGGCCGGGCTGTACCAAAGGTGCGACAAACGCCTCAGAGGTGGCAGGTCCTGGAGGGAGTCGTCTCGAACGCGGGGCTACGCCCCGGCTTCGGCGCGCAGAGCGACGCCCGAGGCGGCCCTGCCGGCCTGCCACCAGGCCTCGTTGTCGCGATACCACGCGACGGTGCGGGCGAGGCCGTCCTCGAGCGACGTGCGCGCCCGCCAGCCGAGCAGCCGCTCGGCCTTCTCCGTTGAGCCTAGGTGCCGCGCGACCTGGCCCGGCCGCTCCTCGACGTGCTCCTTCAGCGAGGCCGGCCTGCCGGTGAGCTCGAGGACGAGGTCGGCGATCTCCGACACGGACGCATCCCGCCCGGTCGCCACGTTGATCACCTCGCCGGCGACGGAATCCAGACCCGCCTCGATCACCGCCTCGATCGCCTCGGCGTCGTCCTCGACGTAGAGCCAGTCGCGGCTTGCGGTCCCGTCGCCGTGGACGGTCAGCGGCCGGTCGGCAAGCGCCTGCAGGATGAAGCGCGGGATCAGCTTCTCCGGGTGCTGGTGGGGCCCGTAGTTGTTGAACGGCCGGACGATCACGACCGGGAGGTCGTACGTGGCGCGGTACGCAAAAGCGAGCCGGTCCGCGCCCGCCTTCGTGGCCGCGTAGGGGCTGCGCGGGTTGAGCGCGTGCTCCTCGTTCATGGGCGCCGCCTCCGCGGTCCCGTACACCTCGCTCGACGAGATGAGGATGAAGCGCTCGACCGGCTCCTCCCGAACAGCGTCGAGCAGCACGCGAGTCCCCTCCACGTTCGTGGCGACGAACTCCGCGGCGCCCTCGGCGATCGACTTCTCGACGTGCGACTCCGCGGCCGCGTTCACGATCACGTCCACCCCCGCCACCACCTCGCGCACCAGCGACTCGTCGCGGATGTCGCCGTGGACGAAGGAAAGCCGCTCGTGCGAGCGCACGTCCCGCAAGTTCTCCAGGTTTCCCGCGTACGTCAGCGCGTCCAGCGAGACCACCTCATAGGGCGTCGCGCGCAACAGGTGCCGGATGAACGCGGACGAGATGAACCCCGCCCCGCCCGTAACGAGAATGCGCCTCACGACGCGCTGAGCCTAGCGCCCGCCTCGGGGCGGGCTTTGCCCGCACCGCTCCCACGCGCATCGTGGTGACGGAGGTGCCGTGCCGCTTCTGCGCCGCGCGCCGCCTTGGCGGCGCCCGGCTCTATGAGGTCGCCGGAAGTCGTGAGACTTCCGGCGAAACGCTTCATAGCTCTCGGTCGATCGTGTACAGCGGCCGTCCCTCCACGTCTCGCTGGATCCTGGCGAGGTATTCGCCGATCAGCGCGAGGATGAACCCTTGCACGCCGAGGACGAAGATGACGCCGACCCCGCCGAAGAGCGGCCCCGGGAAGTCGGATTCCACGATCCAGTACGCAACGCCGTACACGCCGAGGACGAGCGCCGCGAACGTGCAGAGCGTCCCCAAAGCGACTCCGATCCACTGGATCGGCTGCGGCCAGAACCCCGCGAGCACGTGGAGCGCGAGGCGGGTCAGGCGCAAGGGCGTGTAGCGCGAGGAGCCCCGGCGCGGCTCGTGCGCGACGTCCACCTCGACGACGTTCGCTCCGCCGGAGAGCACGAGGGCCTTCGTGAACTTCTGGCGTCCGATCGCCCCGAGCATCGGCTCGACGGCCGAGCGGCGGTACGCGTTGAAGGCGCAACCGAAGTCGGCGATCGACGCGCCGGTGAACCGGCGGAGCATCCCGTTGACGAGCCGGGAGGGAAGCGTGCGACCCCAGGAGTCGCGGCGCGACGCCCGCCGCCCGCTCGCCACGTCGGTGCCGTTCCGGACGGTCGCGACGAGCTTCGGAATGTCCTCCGGCGAGTTCTGGAGGTCGCCGTCCATCGTCACGAGGACGTCTCCGCGGGCGCGAACCAGGCCCGCATGCATGGCAGGGTGCTGGCCGAAGTTCCGCTTGAGGCGGATGCCCCGGACCCGCCCGTCCGAGCCGTGTGCGCGCTCCACCTCGTCCCACGTTCCGTCCGTCGAGCCGTCGTCCACGAGCAGCAGCTCGAACGGCTCGCCGTCCAGCGCGGCGGCCGTCCGGCGCACGAGCTCGTCCACGCTCGCCCGCTCGTTGTAGAGCGTCACGATGACCGAGATCTCCGGCTCCACGAGCGCGACACTACAATTGGTCGTCCGGTGCCCGCCGCCTTCGAAGACCGGATCACGGAGCTTCGCGAAGACCGCTCGCACGGCGCCAGCTGGATGGCGCGCCAGGCGGTCGAGGCGCTCACCGAGCTGGCCGACCGCCACGTGGGATCCTGCGAGGACCTCCTCGAGGAGCTACGCCGCGCCGGGCGCCGAATCGCCGCGGCCCGCCCGGGCGTCGGCGCCATCGCGGGAGCCGTGGGAAGGGTGCTCGCGTCCGGCCGCTATGAGAGCCACCTTGAGCCCGACGCTCTCCGGCAGGTGGTCCGCGAGGAGGCGCAGGCGCTCACCGACGGCAGAATCCGCGCGCCCGCTTCGATTGCGATTCAGCTGCGCAACCGCATCGCCGGCGCGACGGTGCTCACGCACTCCAATTCCGCGACCGTCCGCGAGGCGCTCTCGCACGAGAAGCCGCTGAAGGTGTTCTGCACGGTGTCGAGCCCCGTGGAGGAGGGCCGGACGCTGGCCGCCGAGCTCGTGGAAGGCGGAATCGACGCCGAGCTCGTCGAGGACGCCGACGCGCCGGGCCGCGTCCCGGAGGCGACCGTCGTCCTGCTCGGCGCCGACACCGTCTTCCGCGACGGCACGATCTGCAACAAGATCGGGACGATTCCCCTCGCGCGTGCCGCGCTCGATGCCGGTGTGCCGGTCGTCGTCGCGGCCGAGGTGATCAAGCTGGTGCCCGTCATCGGTGCGCAGGCACCCGACCTCGCCGACTTCGAGCAGGAGCTCTTCGAGCTGATCCCCGCCGAGCTGATCACCGAGATCGTGACCGAGGAAGGCGTCTTCGCGCCCGAGGAGCTCGGCGTGCTCGTCGACCGCGTGCCGTTCCTCCGCGAGGGGTACGAGCTCGTCGCACCCCTCGCGGCGAACAGATAGCTACGCGGCCTCGAGAGCCAGCTCGGCCTCTTCGACCGGCTGCTGCTGCTTTCGCCCGCGGCCGGGGATCGCCAGTGCGATCAGCGCGCCGACGCCCACGACGATCGCGCCGACCCAGATCGCCGGCGTCAGGCCGTCGACGAACGACTGCGGCGTGCCGTAGCCGCCGTAGGAGGCGAAGACCGACGCGAGCACGGCGACGCCGAAGACGCCGCCCACCTCGCGGATCGCGTTGTTGGCCCCGGAGGCCTGGCCCTCCTCCTCGGGCCGCACGGCGGAGAGGACGACGTTCGCCACGGGGGCGAAGAACATCGCCATGCCGGTGCCGCTCAGGATGAACGGGATCACGAGCTCCGTGTAGGGCACGGTCGGCGTCGAGACCGCGGCGAGCCAGCCGAGACCGATCGCCTGGAGCGAGAGCCCCACCGCCATCAGCGGCCGGCCGCCGATCCGGTCGGAGAGCGCGCCCGCGATCGGCGCGACGAGCATCGGCATCGCCGTCCACGGGAGGACGCGGAGCCCGGCGCCGAGCGGCGAGTGGCCCTGCACCGTCTGGAGGAACTGGGTCAGCAGGAAGATCGACCCGAACATCCCGAAGTACATGAGCAGCGACGCCCCGTTCGCGGCCGCGAACGCGCGGTCGCGGAAGAAGCCCATCGGGAGCATCGGGGCCGGTGCGCGCAGCTCCCACGCGACGAAGCCGGCGGTCAGGATCGCGCCCACCGCGAGCGAGCCGACAATCTGCGGGCTCGTCCAGCCGTCGCCGTTCCCGTGAATCAGGCCCCACACGAGGCCCAGGAGCCCTCCGCTGGCGAGCGCCAGCCCGGGCAGGTCGAGGCCGCCGGCGGGGCCGTGCGTCTCGCGGAGGAACCGGAGCGCGAGCGGCACGAGCAGGATCCCGATCGGGACGTTCAGCCAGAAGATCCACTGCCAGGAGATGCCGTCGACGACCGCGCCGCCGACGAGTGGACCGGACGCGACGGCGAGCCCGGCGATGCCGGACCAGGCGCCGAGCGCGAGTCCCCGCTTCTCCCTGGGGAAGACGTCGCTCAGGATCGTCAGGGTGAGGGGAGTGACGATCGCGCCGCCGATCCCCTGGATCGCCCGCGCCGCGATCAGCGCGTCCATGCTCGGAGCGAGCGCCGCCGCCGCGGAGGCAGCCGTGAAGAGCGTCATCCCCGCGGCGAAGACGCGCCGGCGCCCGAACCGGTCACCGAGCGCCGCACCGGTGAGGAGCAGGACTGCGAAGGTCAGCGTGTAGGCGTTGACCGTCCACTCCAGCTCCTCGAGCGAGGCGTCGAGGTCCGTGCGGATCACGGGGAGCGCCGTCGTCACCACGAGGTTGTCGAGCACGACCATGAAGAGCGCGAGGGACGTGATCACGAACGTCCACAGCGTCCTCGGGGTGTTCATCTCGTTCCTCCTTGCTAGTGACTCATCACTTACTTGCGTGGGAAAAAAAGCCACGGCTATCCGTCGTCCCTGCAGCCGTCGACCAGCCGGTCGGCCCAGTCGAAGCCGCCGTCCCTGACCTGCATCGCCGCGAGGACGTTCGCGAGCATCCCCTTGCCGAAGAAGCGGGAGATCCGTGCGGGGTCCGCGCCGGTCCGGCTCTCGACGAACCGCACGAGCTCGCCGTAGCCCTCCTGCGCGACCGTCCGGATCTCCGGCTCGGCGGAGGCTGCGTACATCTGCATCTGCAGCATCAGGCGGCGCGGCTGGGCGGCGAGGAGCCCCATGTAGGCGTGGCCCATGGCCTCGAACGCGTCCTCGCGGGAAAGACCGTCGGCCGCCCGCTCCATCACCTCGCGCACGTCGCGCATGCACTGGCAGCAGGTCTCTGCGAAAAGCTGCTTCTTGGTCCCGAAGAGCCGGAAGACGTACGGCTGGGAGATGCCGGCCCGCCTGGCCACGTCCTCGGTGGACGTCCCGTGCAGGCCCTTCTCGGCGAACTCAATCGTCGCCGCGTGGAGGATCGACGCGCGCCGCTCCTCCGCCGTCTGCCGTGTCGACGTCACAGTCATTGGCGTTGTAAGTTAGCACTCACTTACACCGTGGTCAAGACCTCGGCGACGCGGTCCAGGTCCTCCTCGGCCAGGCGGTTGTGGAAGGGGAGCGCGAGGGCCCGCACGTACGCGGCATCCGCGCCGGGGAAGGGGCCCTGATCGGAGTAGGCGGCCAGGCGGTGCAGCGCGTAGGTCCCGATCTGTGCCTGGACGCCCGCCGCCGCGAGCGCCTCGAGCGCTTCGTCGCGCCGGTCGATGCGGATCACGAATGCCTGGAGCCCATGGCGGTCGCCCTCGTCCGCCGACGGCAGCCCGACGGAGTCGCCGAGCCGCTCCGCGTAGGCCGCCGCGAGGCGCTCGCGCTCGTCCAGGAGCTGCTCGAGCCGGCGCACCTGAGCGGTGCCGATCGCGCACAGGATGTCCGGCAGCCGGTAGTTGAGGCCGGGCGAGTGGATCTCGAAGTCGCCGCGCGGCTCGATCCCGTGGTGGCGGAAGCGGCGGATCGCATCTGCGATCTCGGCGTCGTCCGACGTTACGGCGCCGCCCTCGCCGGTCGTGACGATCTTGCGAGGATGGAACGACAGGCAGCCGAGCCGGCCCAGCCCGCCGCAGGCGCGCCCCCGGCGCCGCGCGCCCAGCGCGCCGGCGGCGTCCTCGAGCAGGGCGACCCGCTCGGGCACCGCCGCCTCGAGGTCCTCCCACGGCGCAGGCCGCCCGAAGAGGTGGACGACGAGCACCGCCTTCGTCCGGTCGGTCACGCCAGCCGCCACGGACTCGGCGGTCAGGTTCATGGTCTCGGGATCGACGTCGACGAGCACTGGCGTCGCGCCCGCCAGCGCGACGACGTTCGCCGTCGCAGGGAAGGTGTAGGCCGGCACGATCACCTCGTCCCCCGGCCCGATCCCGACCGCCAGCACCGAGAGGTGCAGCGCGGCGGTCCCCGACGAGACGACGACCGCGTGCTCGACGTCGCAGGCGGCGGCAAGCTCCGCCTCGAACTCGTCGACCCGAGGGCCCATCGTCAGCTGCCCGCTCTCGAGCACCTCCGCCACGGCTGCGAGCTCTTCGGGGCCGAGATCCGGCCAGGCGAGCCGGATCACGCCGGCGCCGGCTGGCGCTCTCGGTACCACGCGATGGTGCGGGCGAGCCCCTCGTCGAGGTCGATCTTCGGCTCCCAGCCCAGCACCTTCCGGGCCTTGTCGATGTTGGGGATCCGCATCTCGACGTCGGTGTAGTGGAGCGGACGGTGGGTGATGTCGACGTCGGCCTCCATCAGCCGCCTGATCCGCACGGCGAGGTCGAACACCGTGACGACCGACCGCGGGTTCCCGATGTTGAACACCTGCCCGACGGCCTCAGGGCGCTCGAGCACGAGCATCAGCCCGTCGACCAAGTCGTCGACGTAGCACCAGGCGCGGATCTGCGAGCCGTCGCCGTGAATCACGAGGTCGTCGCCGGCGAGCACCGTCTCGATGAACGCGCGGATCGCGCCGCCGCCGATCTGGCCGGGGCCGTAGACGTTGAACGGTCGGACGGAGACCGTCGGGAGGCCGAACTCGTCGTGGTAGGAGTGAGCGAGATGCTCGCCCGCCAGCTTCGACACCGCATACGTCCAGCGGGCCTCGCCGACCGAGCCCTGCGCCGTCTCGTGGACCTCCTCGACCTTGTACGCGTGCCGCCCGAAAACCTCGCTCGTGGAGAAGTCGACGAACCGCTCGACGCTGTCCGCGGTCGCCTGCGCAGCCTCGAGCACGTTGTACGTCCCGATCAGGTTGACGCGCATCGTCCGCACCGGGCTCTCCAGGACGGTGTCGACTCCGGCGATTGCGGCAAGGTGGACGATATGCGTCGCACCTTTCGCCGTCTCCTGCAGCAGCGCCGCGTCGAGGACGTCGCCCTGCACGAACGTCAGGTTGGGGTGACCGGCGAGCTCGGTGCCGCCCATGGCGTCGCGGTGGAGGTTGTCGTACACGACGATCTCGTTGTCGTCGATCAACCGCCGGCTGAGGGTCGTGCCGATGAAGCCGGCACCGCCGGTCAGCAGAATGCGCTTGCCTTGAAGTGGCACGCGGCGAGTCTAGTGTCCGGCCTGCTGGCCCTGGCGCTCCTGGCGGGCTGCGGAGGCGGCGACGACAGGCCGGAGCAGAACGTCACCGAGCTCCAGATCACGGTCTGGCCGAAGGGCCGGTCAGGCGATAAGGACGAAGCGACGCTTCGGTGCTCGCCGGCCGGCGGGACGCTGGCGGACCCGGAGGCGGCGTGCAGGCGACTCGAGCGCATGGAGCGGCCGTTCGTCAGGCCGGAGGGCCAGGACGTCTGCACGGAGATCTACGGCGGCCCCGCGCTCGCCGAGATCCGCGGCACCTTCCACGGCGCGCAGGTGGACACGACCTTCGCCAGGACGGACGGCTGCGAGATCGCGCTCTGGGACCGGCACCAGTTCCTGTTCCCGGTGCAACCAGCCCCGCCGTAGGAGGGCTTGGCGAAACCCCGGCTGTGCCGCCGGGCCGCGCTGCTCGCCCCGGGGCGGCGTCCTCAGTCGCGCCCGTATCTCATCCGATACGGGCGCTCCCTGCGTCCTTGCCTCGGAACGACCATCGCACCCCGGCGACGAGCAAGGTTCCACCAAGCCCTCCTAGGCCAGTCGAATTCTCGGGTCGATGACCGCGTACAGCAGGTCGACGATCAGGTTGCAGACGATCACCGC
>DASVEW010000051.1:0-9480 GCA_036380355.1 Gaiellaceae bacterium
CGGCGAGATCGAGACCGACCACACCTACCTCGCGGTCGGGGAGCGGCGCAGTGTGACCTTCCGGCTACGCGTCTACACGGCGACGGAGCTGGTCAAGCTCCTCGCCGAGGCCGGCTTCGTCGAGATCGAGTGCTACGGCGACTACGAGTGCGCGCCCCTCTCGCGAGAAACGCGCCTCGTCGTCAGAGCCAGGAAGCGGCCCTAGACCGAAACGCCGCGGAGCGGGCTTCGCCCGCTCCGCCCGCTGGCGCTCAGAGTCCCGAAAGCGCTCGAACGCGTCGAAGCCGCGCGCCGGCGCAGCCGGCGCCCGGCATACGGTCGTGAAAAGTCGTGAGACCTTTCACGAAGCAGGTTCGTTCGGGTCCTCCTCCGCGGCCAGCTTCAGCGAGCCCTGGAGCGTCTGCTCGAAGTGGCGCTGCTGGATCGGCGTCACCCACTCGATCACTTCCTGGAGCTGCGAGTACCGGGCCTTCCGGTTCATCGTCCCGAGCACCTGCCAGTGGCCGACCTCGCCCGCTTCCGCCATGGTCAGGAACTCGAAGCCGTCGAGCCCGTCGGCGTCCGAGCCGAGATAGGTCTGCATCATCTCGGTCGCCTCCTGCTTCGTCTCGCGCGCCTTCTCGAGGATCGCGGTCTTCTTGCCGTCGAGTCCCTCGACGACTTCGGTCGCGCGTTCCTCCGTTTCGGCCGCCTCCTGGTTCATCCGCTCCAGCGTCTGCCGGAGCTCGCCGTCGTCGACGAGCTTCGCGACCTTCTGCGTTGCGCCCTGGGCGGCCTGCGCGAGGCCGATCACCTCGGCGATCTTGACGTCGATCTGGGTCAGGTCTGCCATCGTTCCTCCTTCGTTTGCGTGCCGTCGGCTCTACCCGGCGGCGCGAATCGCAAACGACTAGAGGACGACTTTGCGGCCGTGGAATCCCTCGGCGTACCCACTCGGCGACGCCGACTCCACTCCACGCAGCCGCATCAGCGCCAGGAAGAGGTCCTCGGTGAACCACGCCTTGCTTCGCTGCGAGGGAAACCAGTCGAGCAGGAGCGCCGCCTTCCGCCGTGCCGTCTCCTCGTCGAGGTGGACGAAGACGTTGGGCGAGCCGAGGTCGCCGTCGTACTTCGGGATCTCGTACTCCAGGATCAGGTGGTCGCGGAACGTGTTCCACGTCAGCTCGGCGACGAGCCGGTGATCCTGGTGCAGGTCGGAGCCGTGGTGGGTCAGGATCAGGTCGGGCGAGACCTCGGCCTTGAGCCGCTCGAAGTACTCCTTCACCTCGCCGCCGTAGCGGAAGAAGGCGTCGCGGAAGCCCTCCACGCTGACGTGAGAGCGTGCCGCGCCGGCAAGGAACGCCTCCGCGCTCCTGCGGGCTTCCGTCGCGCGCTCCTCGCTCGCGCTCAGGACGACCCAGTGGACATCGAGCTCGTGCCGACGGGCGAGCTGCAGCAGCGTCCCGCCGCAACCGATCTCGATGTCGTCGGCGTGCGACCCGACGGCGAGGACCCGCAGGGGGCCTGCTCCGCCGAGCTCGAGCTTCAGCATGCGCCGGTCAGCCGGCCGACGCCGCGGCCGCCTGCTCCCAGACCTGCCAGGCGCTCCCGCCGCTCGTCACGAGCGCCTCGAGCCGCTCCTTGTCCTTGAGCGTGTCCATCGGCGCCCAGAAGCCGTCGTACGCGTAGGCGACGAGCTCGTCGGCCGCGATCAGCCGGCGGAACATCTCCGGCAGGTCCTCGCCCTCCTCGATGTAGCCGAAGACCCGCCGCTCGAACACGAAGTAGCCGCCGTTGATCCGCAGTCCGCTCTCGGCGATGTCGTGGAAGGCCGAGACCAGGGCCGAGCCGTTCGTCGTCACGACGTTGAAGGTGTAGTTCGGGAGCACCGAGAGCAGGCTCGCAGCCTTGCCGCTCGCCCGGTGCGCCTCGATCAGGTACGGCAGCGGGATGTCCGTCACGGTGTCGCCGTAGTTGGCCAGGAAGACCTCGTCGTCGATCCTGTCTCGCACTGCGTAGAAGCGCTCGCCGATGGTCGCCTCCACCGGGGTGTCGACGAAGTCGACGCGCCAGCCCTCCTGCCGGGCTGCGTCCGGCCCGAAGTAGCGCTTGATCACGTCCGCCTGGTGGCCGACGCAGAGCAGGAAGTCGCGATGCCCGTAGTGCGCGTAGTACTTCATGATGTGCCAGAGGAGCGGGCGGCCGCCGACCGGGACCATCGGCTTGGGCACGACGCCTGTCACGCCGCGCAGCCTGAGCCCCAGCCCACCGCAGAAGAGGACGACCTTCACCGCGTCTCTCAGTCTGATCGTCCGGCAGGGCCGCGGGATCCCTCTATCGGGGGAATGGGCCGAGGAGTTCTGCGAATCGCCGCGCATACTCGGGCGCCGTCGGCTCGTCCTCGTGGCGGAAGTAGGCGTAGACGTCGATGCCCGCCGAGAGCAGCGGGCCCACGCGCGCAGCCCAGTCCGCGAGCTCCGAGTCGGAGTACGGCGGCTCGCGGAAGCGGAGGTAGCGGAACGGCGCGGCCGCCTCGAGGTCGTTGACGCGGACGGCGTTCGCGGGCAGGTCGCGCTCCACGCCCTCCCACGAGTCGTGCCGGAAGTCGAACGCGAGGCGGAGCGTCGGGTCGAGCGAGCCCAGCATCAGCGTCAGCAGCCCCTCGTCCCGCTGCGAGCCCACGACGACCCGGATCGGGCCCAGCCGGTCGCCGAGCCGCCCGACCCGCTCCTCGAAGGTGGCGACGTCCGTCGTGCGGTAGGCGTTCAGCTTCGGCGCGAAGCGGAACCCCGTCGGCGTCTGCTCGGCCCAGCGGACGAACTGCCCCTCGGCCGGCAGCCTGTAGCCGGTCGTGTTCAGCTCGACGGTCGGGAAGCTCCGCGCGTAGTGGCCGAGGAACTCCGCCGGCTTCGCGTCCGGCGGGTAGAAGCCCGGCTTCCACGACGGATAGGACCACCCGGAGGTGCCGACATACGCCCCCTCTACACTCAGCGGCGTGGCAGCCATGCCGGAGGTCCTAGCGGACAACGTCGTTCACGTGCTCGACCACGGGTTTCTCGCGCTGGACGCTGCGCTTGCGACCGACCTCGCTGTCGCCAACGGAGCTCGCGTGTCGTTCAACCAAGCGTCGGACGAGCTGACCGACAAGGACGCCGGGCTGATCCGCTTCCTGATGCGCGAGAAGCACGGATCGCCCTTCGAGCATGGCTATTTCCGGTTCATCGTCAAGGCCCCGCTTTTCGTCGTGCGAGAGCACCACCGCCATCGCGCCGGCCACTCGTACAACGAGTGGAGCGGGCGCTACTCGAAGCTGGAGCCGGAGTTCTACGTCCCGGACTTCGTCCGCACGCAGGTCGGCAAGCCCGGCGCGTACAGCTTCGAGCCGGTGGACGAACTCGTGCGGGAGGCGGCCCGACGCGAGATCGAGGAAAACGCCCGCCGCTCCTTCCAGGCCTATGAGCGGATGCTGGAGCAGGGCGTCGCCAAGGAGGTCGCCCGGGCGGTGCTTCCACTTTCGACGTACACGAAGTACCTGTGGAGCTGCAACCCGCGCAGCCTCATGCACTTTTGCGCCCTAAGGAACCACGAGTCCGCGCAGTTCGAGATCCGTCAGTACGCAGCAGCCGCAGAGTCCTTCCTGGAGCGACTGATGCCCGTCACGCACGAGGCGTTCCTGGCGAACGGCCGAACCGCCCCCTAGGTCTCCCGCATCACGACGCGCTCGTCGTGCGTCCGGTTGTCGTAGCGCGTGATCGCCCAGCCGTCGAAGTTCTCGAGGTCGTAGGCGGCCAGCATCCGGATCGTCGTCGCCCCGCTCGCCGCGACGTTGAACGTGCCGCAGGTGACGACCGGCTTGCCCTCCCGGGTGAGCGCAAGGGTGTAGTAGTCGCCGCTCGCCAGGTGCTTCAGGCCGCGCACGGTCACGACCATCGGCCAGTTGCCGTCCGGGCCCTTGCGGCCGAGGCGGATGCTCGCGCCGGCCGTGCTGCTCTCGTCGGACGGCCGCAGCCCGATGACTCTGGCGGGCTCAGCCTCCGGGGCGGCCGCGGGCCCCTCGTCGGAACCGCGGTCGCCGGCGATGTAGCCGGCGCCGAAAGCAGCGCCGAGGAGGGCGGCGCCGGCGAGGACCGCGGCACCGAACCGGCGCGGTGGAAGCCAGGACGTGTCCGGCTCCTCGTCCTCCGCGATCGGCGCCGGCGACGCCGCCAGGGCGGGCGAGAGCTCGGGCGGAGGGCCGGTCGCGAGCAGGAGGTCGTGGACCCGGTGAAGCCGGTCGCGCTCCTCCGGGCTCTCGGCTCCCTCCATCAGCTCGTCGAAGTCGGGGGGCGGGCTCACAGCACGTCCTCCAGCACGGCGGCGAGGCGGGAGAGCCCGGTGCGCGTGCGCGTCTTCACCGTGCCGAGAGGGATCCCGAGCAGATCCGCGATCTCGCTCTGGGACCGGCCGCCCCAGTAGGCGAGCTCGATCACATGACGCTCGTTCTCGGGCAGCTCGGCGAGCGCCCTGTGGACGCGCCAGGCGACCCAGCCGGATTCGGCCCGGTCGGCCGGGCCGTCGTCGGGGGCGGCCTCCTCGGGCGCGTCGACCGGCGGTTCCCGCCGCGTGCGCCCGTTGTCGACGATCGCGTTGCGCGCCACCGCGTAGAGCCACGGCGCCCCCGGCCCACGCTCGGGCTTGTAGCTGCCGGCAGCGCGCCAGACGGACGCGAACGTCTCCTGCACCGCGTCCTCGGCGCGTCCGCGGTCGCCGAGGCGCCGGAGGGCCAGGCCGAAGACGGGGCGCGCGTACCGGCGGTAGAGCGCGTCGAAGGCGATCCGGTCGCCGGACCCGACCCTGCGGATCAGCTCGCCGTCGCTGATGTCGGAGTGCGACAAGACGGACATGGTTGCGCGTGGCGCGGCAGGCGGCAAGCGCAAACCGACGGCCGCAGCTGAGGTGCTCATCCTCTCTTCTACGTCTGGTGGGTGCGCGCGGATTGAGACTTGTGCAGCAATCGGCCGCCGTCCAGCACCAGCGTCGACCCGGTGACGAAGTCGGCGCCCGCGAGGTACATGACGGCGTCCGCCACGTCCTCCGGGGTGCCGACGCGGCCGAGCAGCGACTCCGCCGCGCGCCGCTCCTCCTGCTCCGGCTCGACGGCGACCGGTCCCGGCGCGATCCCGCACACGCGCACCTCGGGCGCGAGCGCCCGCGCGAAGACCTTCGTCAGCATCGAGAGCGCCGCCTTCGCCGCGCTGTGCGGCGCAAACGAGGGCCAGGGCTCGAGCCCCATCACGTCCTCGATCATGATCACGACGCCGCGCGATTCCCGGAGGAACGGCGCCGCCGCCTGCGTAACGAAGAAACCGCCTTTCGCCGTCGCGCCGAACGCGGCATCCCAGTCCTCCTCGGTCACGTCCTCGACGGGTTTCGGCGCGAATCCGTCCGAAGCGGCGTGAACGAGCAGGTCGAGCCCGCCGAGCTCCTCCGCCGCCGTCCGCACGACCGCCCGGGCGGTCTCGACGTCCGCGATGTCGCCGTGCACCTTGCCCGCCGCGAAGACGCTCCAGCCCTCCTTTTCGAGCCGTGCGGCGATCGCCGAGCCGACTCGGCCGGTTCCCCCGGTTACCAGCGCGCGCATGAGCGGCCAACTGTAAGGAGTTCGGATGGGTCTGTAAGAAGTTGATTTGGAATGCGAGTTTTTCGCTCGTTGCGGGCATAAGTTTCCGGCGCGGAAGCGCTCCATGAAGGGGGGTTCTCAGCAAATGAGAAAGGCTCTGCTGCTTGTCGTCTCGCTCCTCGCCGTCGCCGTGACGTCGGTTTCGCTCGCGGCGGTGACGAGGGTCGTGGCCATCAAACCGGCCGGCTTCAGTCCGGTCACACGCACGATTCAGACGGGCGACTCGATCCGGTGGCGGAACGACGACTCGGTCAACCACCAGGTCGTCGCCGACAACGGGCACTTCGCCTCGCCGATCCTCAGGCCGAGGCAGACGTACACCCGGACGTTCAACACCGCCGGGACGTTCAGGTATCGCGATGCGCTCGAGCCGGCCGAGCGGGGAAGGATCGTCGTCCAGGGGCCGCCGCCGTCGGTGTCGATCGCGGCCTCGCATCCGGCCGTGTTCTACGGGGCCGGCATCCGCCTGACCGGCGCGATCTCCTCGAGGGCGGCCAATCAGGTCGTCTCGATCTGGGAGCGGCCGTTCGGACAGGCCTCGTTCGTGAAGAAGGCGGACGTGACCACGGCGACGAACGGCGTCTACGACTACCCCAACGTCCCGCAGGTCCTGAGCGAGTACCAGGCGCGGTGGGGCACCCGGCTCAGCGCGACGGTTGCGGTCGGCGTCCGGCCGCGGGTGACGCTGATCCGGCGGGCGCCATGGTTCGTCACGTCGGTGAAGGGCGGCCGTTCGTTCGCCGGACGTTCCGTCTACATCCAGCGGCGCTCGAGCCTCGGCCAGTGGGTGAACCGCAAGAAGGTCGTGATGGGCAGCTCCGGCGCCAGGCGGTTCCGGATGGACCTGCCACGCGGCCGGCACATCCTGCGCGTCTTCCTGACGACGAACCAGGCCGGCACCGGCTACCTCTGGAGCCACAGCCGGACGATCGTCGTTCGCAAGCGCTAAGGGGTTCGGGGCCGGCGGAGCCTGGTTATGCTCCGCCGGCCCCGACGTCCGTCAAGGAGAGCCCCTTGAGCACGCTTGTCTTCAACCACGAGGAGATCACCGCGCGTGAGCTGAAGCCGCGCCTCTACGAGCTGGACGGCATCTCACGCGAGTCCGTCGAGGCGCACTACAAGCTCTACCAGGGGTACGTCGCAAAGCGGAACGAGGTCCTCGGCAAGCTGGCCGGCGCCGACCTGTCGTCCGCGAACCAGGTCTACTCGGACGTCCGGGCGCTGAAGGTCGACCTCACGTTCGCGATCGGCGGGATCAAGAACCACGAGATCTACTTCGAGCATCTCGGCGGTGACGGGGGCGACCCGGACGGCCCGTTCGGGCAGCTCGTCGAACGCGACTTCGGCTCGACGGCGGCCTGGCGCGAGGACCTGAGGGCGACGGGCATGGCGGGCCGGGGCTGGGCCTGGACCGCGTACGACTGGGACGAGGAGCGGCTCTTCAACTACATCGGCGACACCCAGAACACGTATCCGATCTGGAACGCGACGCCGCTCGTGGCGCTGGACGTCTACGAGCACGCCTACTTCCTCGACTACCAGACCGACCGGGCGTCCTACATCGAGGCGTTCTTCGCGAACCTCGACTGGACGACGGTGAACGACTGGGTCGCCAAGTACGCGATCCCGCTTCGCTAGGACCTCGTCCCAAAGGGCCGGTTGAGCCGGGGCGACTCAAGGGGTCTGACCCCACGCGCGCGCCTGGGTCGGCGTCAACGGCTCTGGTCAGCGACGCGTTCCCTGGGGTCTGACCCCGGGCTCAGCCGGCGAGCCACTGGCGGAGCTCGGTGTGGCCGGCCGGTTCGCCGCCCCCGAGCTCCGTGCGGAGCTCGCCCACGGTTCCGTACCGCTCCGCGACCACGTCGTGCGTGTGGATCGTCTCCAGGTTGACCTGCCGCGAGAAGAGGAAGTCCCCGTCGGCCAGCGCCGGGTAGGCGTCGAGCGTGCCCTGCAGCGCGAGCCGCACCGAGTCCTCCACGAACCGGGGCTGGAGGTGCGCATGCTCGACGACGAAGAGCTCGTCGGGCCGCTTGAGCAGCTCGAAAACGGGCGCGCTCATCGACGACTCCACGATCTCGCCGAGGTGCTCCGCGTTCACGCGCGTCTCGCTGCCGACGAAGAGGGTCCCGAGGCCGCGCTGGTTGTGGGTCGCTAGCGGGACGAGCTCGAGGATCCGCTCGACGTCGCCCTCCGCGAACCCCGCCTCGAGCAGCCGGTCCGCGGACCGCTCACGGACGAGGCCCTGGGCGCACGGACAGGCGTTGATCCCCGCGGCCTCGACGCCGACGACACGCCGGACACCCGCCTCCGAGGCGGCCGCGATCCCGATCAGCCGGAGCATCGCCTGGGTCGCGAGCCCTGTCACGGGCGTGCGCCGCTCGACGGGATACCTGGCCGTGATCCGCGCCTCCGCACGTCCGGCGCCCTGCCGCTCGACGATCTCGCCGGCGATGTGCGCCGCGAGCTCCTCGACCAGGAACGCCTCCTCCAAGACGACGTGCTCGATCACCTCCTCGAAGAGCTCCGGGAAGCGCGACATGTGGACGCCCTTCTGCGCGGAGTCGAGGTCGACCGTGCACTCGATCTCGGCCGCGATCAGCTTCTCGCTCTCGCCGTGGCGGATGCGGATCGCCTTCGAGACGCCGGTGACGCCCGCACGCGACAGGCCCAGGCGAACGTCGGGCCGCGACGCCTGGAGGTCCTGTCCGAACATGTCGCTGAGATCGGTCATCAGGACGGAATAATGGCGGTCGCAACGAATCTGGGACCCACCGTGGCCGCCAAACCGATCTTCGCCCAGCTCGTCTCGCTCGCATGTCACGACCTCAGGACGCCGCTCGCGACGGCGTCGGGGTTCGCGCATACGCTCCGGCGCCTCGACGCGCTGGAGGCACCTGCCGACCGCTACGTCGAGATGATCGGCGCCGCGTCGCAGCAGATGACGGAGCTTCTCGACCTGCTCGGCGCGGCCGCGAGGATCGAGGCGGGACGGTTCGAGTTCCAGGCGCGCGAGTCCGACTCTCGGGAGCTCGCGGATGCCGCCGTCGCCCGGCTCGAGGACGGGCGGGCAGCGGCGGACGGAGACGGCATGGGCGTCCAGGTCGATCCGAGCTGGGCGCCCACGGCCCTCGCCGCGCTCGGCGAGTGCGTGCGCCGCCACGGAGCGCTCGAGCGGGTGACCTTCGCCGTCGACGGGGCCACGATCTCGCTCGGGCCGGTCGTCGACGGCGTGGGCCCGATCGCGCTCGGCGACGACCTCAAGGACTTCGGCGCCGCGGTCGGGACGCGGGTGCTCGGCGCGATGGGCTCGAAGCTCCAGCTCGAGGGCGAGCGCCTGATCGTGCGCCTACCGCAGTAGGCGCGAAAGACGCCTGTCCTTGAGCGTCCGCCCGCCCGTCTGGCAGGTCGGGCAGTAGTAGATCGTGTGCTCCTCGAAGTCGACGCGGGCGATCGGCGTCTCGCAGACGTGGCACGGCTCGCCGAGCCGGTTGTGGACCCGGTACGTCTTCTTGTCGTTCGCGCCGCGCTCGCGGAGCTCGAGCCCTCGCGCGAGCTCCGCGTCGATCGCCTCCGCGAGCCGGCCGATCTCCTCCTCGTCGAGGTCCTTCGTCAGCGCGTAGGGCGAGAGCTTGGCGTGGTGGAGGATCTCGTTCGCCCACGCCCGGCCGATCCCGGCGATCGCGCGCTGGTCGCGCAGCAGGGAGTGGAGACGGCGCGACTCGGACGCGCAGATCTCCGCCAGCCGCTCGCCGCCGATCCCGAATGCCTCCGGGCCGAGGTGCGCCAGCTGCTCCTCGGCCTGCTCAGGGGTCAGCAGCCACACGCCCGCCCGCTTCTTCGCT
>DASVEW010000052.1:0-13220 GCA_036380355.1 Gaiellaceae bacterium
GCCTACGGCGGCTGGCTGCCCTAGGCCCCTTCAGGTAATGCTGCAGGCGTGTATTGCCTGGAGGGCACTAGCTAGCGCGTCGCGACGAGCTTCTCGTGCACCGGCTGCGGCCAGAGGCCGTGGCCCTCGTCGGCCGGGAGCTCCTCGAACCGCAGGTCGAAGACCTCCTCGAGCGCCCGAGCGGCGTGCGGACGGACCTCGTCGACGGAGACCGGCCGGCCGAGCTCGCGGGCGATCGTCGTGAAGGCGGCGTCTTCCAGCCCGCAGGCCGTGATCCACTCGGTGAACGGCGCAGGGTCGAGGTCGACGTTGAGCGCGTAGCCGTGCGTCGTGACCCACTTCGAGATGTGGACGCCGATCGAGGCGATTTTCCGCGGTGGGCGCTCGAGCCAGATCCCGGTGAGGCCCTCGATCCGCGTCGCCTCGACGCCGACGGCGCCGATCGTACGGATCAGCGCCTCCTCGAGGTCGCGGCAGTAGCGCTTGACGTCCTCGCCGTGCCGCGTCAGGTCGAGGATCGGGTAGCAGACGAGCTGGCCCGGCCCGTGGTACGTCGACTTGCCGCCGCGGTCGGTCTCGACGACCTCGACCTGGGCGCCCTCGGGGAGGTGAAGCTCCCCCTCCTCGGCGCGGCGCCCCAGTGTGACGACCGGCGGGTGCTCGAGTACGACCACCGTGTCGGGGATCGCCCCTTGCGAGACGGCGCCGGCAAGGGAGCGCTGCACCTCCCAGGCCTCCCGGTAGGGCGTCCGGCCGAGATTGAGGAGGAATGCGGGTCGCATCAGCCCTCAGTCATACCGGGGCAGGCCGTCGTCGGGGAGGGTCTCCCACTCCGCGACCGAGCGCACCCAGCCGTGCGACTGCGGCTTCTGCTCGAGCCCTTCGTCGATGGCGGTCACCCGCACGCTGCACTCGTCGGAGTCCGGCCAGCCGCCGCCGAACAGGTTCGAGCCGCACCGCGAGCAGAACGTCTTCGCCGTCCCCTCGTCCGGCTGGTACGTCGTCAGAAGCTCGCGCCCCTGCGTGACCTCGATCCATTCGGAGCGCGCGCGTCCGTTCGCCGTCCCGACCCCGCCGGAGATCCGCTTGCAGGACGTGCAGTGGCAGAACGAGACTCTGATGAACGGCTCCGCGACCTCGAACCGGACTCCGCCGCACCAGCAGCTTCCCCGCATCCCGCTCACCGGCCGACGAACATCCATCGGTGGCCCTCCACGTCCTCGGCGCGGTAGCGCAGGCCGTCCGGCCCCTCCTCGACCGGCGAGAGGATCTTCGCGCCGGCGGCCTCGGCCGCCGCGAAGTGCTCCTTCACGTCGGCGACGTGCACGAGCAGGCCGTCGACGACCCAGGGGACGCTCGACCAGCGCGCCGCCGCGTCGCACTCCTCTCGGTGGCGCGTCGGCGCGACGTAGTCCGGCGTCGGGTTCGCCACGTAGATCACCGCGCCGTCGCCGGCGTCCAGCTCGGCGTGGGTGACCCTGCCGTCCTCCTCCGTGTAGCGCTCACCGACGTTCTCCCGGAATCCGAACGCGCGGCCGAGCCACTCGATCGCCGCCGCGGCGTCCTCGTACGCCACCATCGGCACGACCGTCTGGGGCATCCTCAGTCGACCTAGTAGTCCGACTCGCCCCAGCTCTCGAGCTTCTGCTCGAGCGACTGGAGGAAGCGGCCGGCGAGCGCGCCGTCCACGAGGCGATGGTCGTAGGTGAGCGTGAGGTTCATGATCGGCCGGATCGCGATCACGTCCTTGCCCAGCTCGTCCTGGACGACCCATGGGCGCTTGACGACCGCGTAGGTGCCGAGGATCGCCGCCTGCGGCTGGCTGATCACCGGCGTGCCGTGGAAGGTTCCGTACCCGCCGGGGTTCGTGATCGTGAACGTGCCGCCCTGGACCTCGTCGGGTGTGAGCTGCTTGTTACGGGCACGCTCGGCGATGTCCGTGACAGCCTGGGCCAGTCCGAGCAGGTTGAGGCCCTCGGCATGCTTCACGACCGGAACGATCAGGCCCTTCCCGTCGGCCAGCTCGACGGCGAAGCCGAGGTTGACGTAGTTGCGGGTGACGATCTTGTCGCCGCGGATCTCGCCGTTGATCCACGGGTACTCGCGAAGCGTCTCGGTGACGGCGCGGGCGACGAAGATCAGATAGGTCGGGTTGACGCCGTAGCTGCGCTGGTACTCCGGCTTCAGCTTCTCGCGGATCTCGACGACACGGGACATGTCGACCTCGATCGCGCTCGTGACGTGCGCCGAGGTGTCGAGCGAGCGCCGCATGTGCTCGGCGATGCCCTTGCGCATCGCGGTCATCGGCTCCTCGCTCTCGCCCGGCTCGAGCTCGTCCGTTGGCGCGGCGGCGGCGGGAGCAGGCGCCGGCGGGGCGGGCTGGGCCGGGGCCGGAGCGGGCGGCGGTGCGGGCGGTTCCGCGGGCACCTCGGGTGGGGCGGCGGGCGCCGCCGGCGCGGCTGCCTGCGGTTGCGGCGCGGGCTCGGCCTCGGGCGGAGCCGGCGCAGGCGCCGCCTGGCCGCCCGACTCGACGAAGCCGAGGATGTCCTTCTTCGTCACCCGGCCGCCGCGGCCGGTGCCGGGAACCTGGGAGACGTCGACGCCGTGCTCGGAGGCGATCCGTGCGACGACGGGTGAGACGAAGCTCTTGCCGTCGCCGTTCTCCGCGCTGGGCTCGGCGGGCGGCGCCGCCGGCTCGGCGGCCACCGGCTCGGGCGCCTGCGGCGCCGGGGTCTCCGCGCTCGCCGCTGCTGCCGACTCTGCGGCCGCTTCGGCCGTCGCGGGCTCGGGAGGAGCCTCCTCGGCCGCCGGCGCCGCACCGTCGCCCGACGGCTGCTCAGCCGGTGCCGCCCCGGGCGCGCCGATCACCGCGATCCGCTCGCCGACCGGCACCGTCTCGCCCTCCTGGTGGAGGATCTGCTGGACGACGCCGGAGCCGGGGCTGGGTACCTCGGTGTCGACCTTGTCGGTCGAGATCTCGAGCAGCGGCTCGTCGGCCTGGATCTCCTCGCCCTCCTGCTTGAGCCACTTCGTGATCGTCCCCTCGGAGACGGACACGCCCATCTGGGGCATCACGACGTCGACGGCGGTGGGAGTGGCCATCAGTCCCTAGTACTCAGCGAGCTCGCGCAGTCCTTTGGCTACGTCGTCGACCTGCGGGATGAACGCCTTCTCGAGCGGCGGCGAGAACGGCACGGGAGTGTCGGGCGCGGCGATCCGCTTGATCGGCGCGTCGAGATGCTCGAACGCCTCCTCCGCGATCGTCGCGGCGATCTCTCCGCCGAAGCCGCCGGTGCGCGTGTCCTCGTGGAGGACGAGCACCTTGGACGTCTTCTGCGCGCTGTCGAGCACGGCCTGCCGGTCCCACGGGATGATCGTCCGGAGATCGAGGATCTCGACCGAGACGTCGTCCTGCTCGAGCTGCTGGGCGGCCTCGTCGGCCGTATAGACCATGGCTCCCCAGGTCACGACGGTGACGTCCTCGCCCTCACGGTGCACGCGTGCCTTGCCGAACGGCGTCGCGTAGCGCTCCTCCGGCACCTCCGACTTGATGCGCCGGTAGAGATGCTTGTGCTCGAAGTAGAGGACGGGGTTCGGATCCTCGATCGCGCTGATCAGGAGGCCCTTCGCGTCCTCGGGCGTGGCCGGGCAGACGACCTTCAGGCCGGCGATGTGCGCGAATGAGCTCTCCGGGTTCTGCGAGTGGAAGGGGCCGCCGGAGAAGCCGCCGCCCGACGGGAGCCGGACGACGATCGGCACCGGCGTCCCTGCCCGGTAGAACTGCTTCGCCGCGACGGTCACGAGATGGTCCCACGCGCAGGAGACGAAGTCCGCGAACTGCATCTCCGCGACCGGACGCATGCCCATGATCGCGGCGCCCGTGCAGCCCCCGACGATCGCGGTCTCGGAGAGCGGCGCGTCGATCACGCGCCACGGCCCGAACTCCTCCTGGAAGCCGAGCGTGACCTTGAAGGCGCCGCCGTACACGCCGACGTCCTCGCCGATCACGAAGACGCGGTTGTCGCGGCGCATCTCCTGGCGGAGGCCGTCCGAAATTGCCTGCAAGTAGGTCAGTTCGGCCATTACTTGTGGTGTGGCGTGTCGAGGTCCTCGGGCCGCGCGAACACCTTGTCCGTGACCGAGGCGGGGTCGGGGAGCGGCGACGTCTCGGCCCGCTCGATCGCCTGGTTCAGCGTCCGCTTGACGCCGGCCGCGATCTCGTCCTCCTCCTCGTCAGTCATCTCGGCGTTCTCGCGGAGCCAGCTGCGGAACCGCTCGATCGGGTCGCGCTTGGCCCACTCCTCGAAGAGCTCCTTCGGGACGTAGAACGCGTCGTCGTGGACGGCGTGGCCCTCCATGCGGAGCGTCATCGACTCGATCAGCGTCGGGCCGCCGCCGTCGCGTGCCTTCTCGATCGCGCGCTTGGCCTCGCGGTAAACGGCCAGCACGTCTGTTCCGTCCACGACGACTCCGTCGAACCCGTAGGCCGCGGCGCGGTCGGCGAGCGTCTCGCACGCGTACTCGAGATGGGTGGGCGTCGAATAGGCCCACTGGTTGTTGTCGCAGATGAAGACCACGGGGAGACGCCGGACGCCGGCGAAGTTCATGCCCTCGTGCGCGTCGCCGCGCGCCGAGGCGCCCTCGCCGAACCAGGAGACGGCGACCCGCCGTTCCTCCCGGATTCGGAACGCGAGCGCACAACCTACGCCCACCGGCAGCATCGCCGGCAGGTGGCTGACCATCGCGAGGAGCCCGAGCTGCGCGTCGGCCATGTGGACGTTGCCGTCGCGCCCGCGCGTCGGGCCGTCCTCACGGCCCATGTACTGCGCGAAGATCCGCCAGGGCTCGACTCCGCGGGTGACGTGGACGCCCATGTCGCGGTGGAGCGGCGTCCCGACGTCCTCGGCGGTCATCGCCGTCGCGACGCCGACGGAGGACGCCTCGTTGCCGCGCCCCGTGTAGAACGAACCGGGGATCTTCCCCTGCCTGTAGAGGATGTGACCGCGCTCCTCGATGCCGCGGGTGAGCAGCATGCTGCGGTAGATCCCGAACAGGTCCTCCCGGTCGAGGCCCGCCTCGCGGATCTCGCGCAGGGAGGAGACGGGCTCGGCTTCCCGGGCGATCGCCATCGCGTCGAGACTTTAACGATCGCACTGCACGGCTAGAGTCGCCTGAAGTGGGCAAAGCAAGCAACTGGCTGAAGGAGGAGCGGCGCAAGACCCTCGGCGACTGGGTCTCCGTCTGCCTCTCCTGCGGCTTCGCGCAGCGCTACTTCGACGAGTCGGAGGCAGAGCTGCCCGGCGCCTGCCCGCAGTGCGAGGGCGAGATGCGCTGGCGCTGCCCGTCCTGCGACGCGCGCTTCACGTCGGCTTTCACGGTCGAGTGCGAGGCGTGCGGCGAGGAGATCCGGCCGCGCGAGCTCTTCGGGACGGCGATCCGGAAGCCCGGGCGCTAGCGCGCTTTGATCTCGGAGAAGCGGATCACGGTCACGGTCGCATCCGCGCCGATGGGCCGGTTGTAGAGCTGGCCGAGGAAGTCCTGCATCTCCTCCGGGCGCCGGATCTCCGGATTGTCGTGCTCGATCTCCCGCGGTGAGAGCTCGGCGATCGTCTTCACCTCGACCTTGTCGATGACGGCGTCGAAGATCTTCTCGCGCGGGCTGTAGCGGGCGCCGGCGAGCACCTGGACGATCATGCCCTTCTTGTACTTCGCGGACTTGTCGCCCAGGCGGATGGTCGCCGTCTTGCGGCGGCTGCGCAGCTGGTCGGCCACGATCGGGGAGTAGAAGTTCAGGGCGTACATCGGCTCCGGCACTGCGGCGCGCGGATCATACGGCTTCGCTCTCCAGCGCTGCCAGCGCCTTTTCGGCCAGCTCGCGCTCGCTCTTGTAGCTGAGAAGCCGCGGCGCGTCCTCGAGCGGCAGCCAGCGGGCCTCGTCGACCTCGTGCCGGAACGCCTGCGGGAGGTCGCCGATGCGGCCGCGGCGGTACCGGAGGAGGTAGAAGCTGACCACCTTGAAGATCCTCTGGCCGCCGCGCGTGTAGACGTAGCGGACGTCGCCGAGCTTCCCGCTCGACATCGCGGCGATGCCCGTCTCCTCTGCGACCTCGCGAACGGCTGTGGCCTCGGGGTCCTCTCCCCGCCCGATGTTCCCCTTCGGCAGGGCCCACACGCCGTCGGGCCGCCCGCCCGGCCTGATCGCCGCCAGCCACCACCGGCCGCGGAAGCGGCGGACGAGGATGCCGCCGGCCGAGAACTCGCGCTGCATCAGGGAGCGCTTTGTAACAAAGAGGTGTCCAGGGAGGTTGCGCGGGGCCTCGAACCGCCGTTAGAATGCCCCGGCACTCTGCCCCCGCGAGTGCCAGAAGCTGTCACAAAGTCTCTTGGACAGGAGGTTGGGTTGATGGATTTGCAGCCGCTTGGTGACCGCCTCATCGTCGAGGTCCTCGAAGAGGAGGAGCAGACGGCGAGCGGCATCGTGCTGCCCGATACCGCGAAGGAGAAGCCGCAGCGCGGCCGAGTCCTCGCAGTCGGCCCGGGCCAGCGCAACGAGGACGGCGAGTTCGTCGGCATGGAGGTCGACGCCGGCGACGAGATCGTCTTCTCGAAGTACGGCGGGACCGAGGTCAAGCTCGGCCCCGAGGAGTACCTGATCCTGCGCGAGTCGGACGTCCTGGCGAAGGTTGCGGGCGGCGGCTCGAAGTCCGCCGGCAAGAAGAAGGAGATGGCGGGCGCCTCCGCCTGACCCACGAGCAAAACGGAGGTATCTGAATGGCACACAAGGAGCTGAAGTTCGACGAGGAAGCGCGTCGCGCACTCGAGCGCGGCGTCAACATCCTCGCCGACGCAGTCAAGGTCACGCTCGGCCCGAAGGGCCGCTACGTCGTCCTCGACAAGAAGTTCGGCGCGCCCACGATCACGAACGACGGCGTCACGATCGCACGTGAGATCGAGGTCGAGGACGTCTTCGAGAACCAGGGCGCGCAGCTCGTCCGCGAGGTCGCGACCTCGACGAACGATGTCGCCGGCGACGGGACGACGACCGCCACGATCCTCGCTCAGGCGATCGTCCGCGAGGGTCTGAAAAACGTCGCCGCCGGCGCGAACCCGATGGGGCTCAAGCGCGGCATCGAGTCGGCCGTCGACGCGGTCGTCGAGAACCTCAAGAGCCAGTCCAAGGAGATCTCGGGCAAGGAGGACATCGCCCGGGTCGCCTCCATCTCGTCGCGCGAGCGCGAGATCGGCGACGTCATCGCCGAGGCGATCGACAAGGTCGGCAAGGACGGCGTCGTGAACGTCGAGGAGGGCCAGACCTTCGGCCTCGAGCTCGAGTTCACGGAGGGCATGCAGTTCGACAAGGGCTACCTCTCCCCGTACATGGTCACCGACCCCGAGCGCATGGAGGCCGTGCTCGACGACCCGTTCATCCTGGTCGCGAACCAGAAGATCGGAGCCGTCAAGGATCTCCTTCCGGTGCTCGAGCAGGTCATCCAGGCCGGTCGTCCACTGCTGATCGTCGCCGAGGACGTCGAGGGCGAGTCGCTCGCCACGATCGTCGTCAACAAGCTGCGCGGCACCTTCACGGCCGTCGCGGTCAAGGCGCCGGGCTTCGGCGACCGCCGCAAGCGGATGCTCGAGGACATCGCGATCCTCACCGGCGCCGAGGTGATCACCGAGGAGATGGGCCTCAAGCTCGAGAACACGAAGCTCTCGCAGCTCGGCAAGGCCCGTCGTGTGGTGATCGACAAGGACGCAACCACGATCATCGACGGCGCCGGTGACTCGGAGCAGATCAAGGCTCGCATCAAGCAGCTGAAGTCCGAGATCGAGAACACGGACTCGGACTTCGACCGCGAGAAGCTCCAGGAGCGGCTCGCGAAGCTGGCCGGCGGCGTCGCGGTCATCAAGGTCGGCGCTGCGACCGAGACCGAGATGAAGGAGAAGAAGCACCGCGTCGAGGACGCCGTGCAGGCCACTCGGGCCGCTCTCGAGGAGGGCATCGTCCCGGGCGGTGGCGTGGCGCTCCTCAACGGCGCCGAGTCGATCGACCTCACCAAGCTCGAGGGCGACGACCGCACCGGCGCGAACATCATCGTCCGGGCACTCGAGGAGCCGATCCGTCAGCTCGCTGCAAACGCGGGCCTCGAAGGCTCGGTCGTCGTCGACAAGGTCCGGAACGCGCAGGCGGGCCACGGGCTGAACGTCGACACCGGCGAGGTCGAGGATCTCGTCAAGGCCGGGATCATCGACCCGACCATGGTCACGCGCTCGGCGCTGCAGAACGCCGCGTCGATCGCGAAGAACATCCTCACGACCGAGGCCGTCGTGGCCGAGGCGCCCGAGAAGCAGCCGGCCGGCGCCGGCGCGGGCATGCCCGACATGGGCGGGATGATGTAAGGACGCGGGGGAATCCCCTGGTTCCCCCAACGAGCCCCCTCCTTGCGAGCGGGCTCGTGGTTCTGACGGGGGACGGAGCCGGCTTTCTCGCTCGCTTCGTCCTCCGTCTTCTGTTTGTGGGCCGGAGCCCCGCTCCGGCGGCGGATCGCACTGTCTCTAGACGCGCTGGAGGTGCGTGTCCTTGAAGGCGGTCGGGTACTTCAGGCCGTAGCCGAGCGCGCGGTCGACCCCGATGTGCGCGAGCCAGATCAGCGCGACTGCCACGGCCGGGTCGGAGCCCGCCAGCGCGCCGGCGGTCCCGAGCGCGATGGGGAAGACGAGGTTGTGGAGCAGGTTGTACGCCACGGCGCCCACCCGGGGCCCGGCGAGGTAGCCGAGGAACGAAACGTCGGGCGCCAGGATCAGTAGCGCGAACAGCCACCAAGAGTGGTCGCCGTCGGCGTAGAGGAGGACGGCGCCGACACCGAGCGCCAGCCCTTCGAGGCGAAGCAGGAGCCCCACCGGCATCCACCCACTCTATGCCCGGAGAAACGAAGAGACCGGCAAACAGCCGGTCTCTTTGTCTCTGTGACGAAGCCGCGAGTGGCGGCTTCGTCCTGAGGGGTGGGGGAGGTGGGTTGCCTCCGGTATCGGCGCTGCTCGTGCTCGCTCTCATGCCCTTTTAGAGGGATCCCGCTCGCCTTCCCGGGCCGGGCGGATCCGCGCTATCTTCCGCGCCGAACCGTCACCACTGATCAGGGGGAGATATGCAGAAGGCACGGCAGCGGCTAGCGCCGTGGCGGGTCGCGGCTCTGGCCACGCTCGTCGTCGGCATGTATGCCGCCGCAACGGTCACGCCGGCGGCCGCCGGGACGCACGCGCACTCGGAAAGCGCCTGCGAGTCGTCGATCTTCGACGGGCTCAGGGGTCTCGAGTCAAGCGGAGCGGCGGCGCGTGGCGACGTGACCCGCGAGCCGGAGCTCAAACAGACCGTGGAGGAGCTCCCGGCGAGCGCGAAGGGCAAGGGCGGGAAGTCGTTCCGCGCGTCGGTTCCCGTCTACTTCCACGTCGTACATGCGGGCGGCGTCGGGAACATCTCGCAGACGGTGATCGACGACCAGATGGAGGTCCTCAACGCGGCCTTCGCCGGCTTCTACGGTGGGGCTGCAAGCGGGTTCTCGTTCAAGCTCGTCGCGGTCACGCGGACAGACAACGCGGCCTGGCACGCGGCGGGACCCGGCACCAAGGACGAGCGTGACATGAAGCGGACGCTTCGCCAGGGCGGCTGGAACGCGCTCAACCTCTATGCGACCACCGCGGGTGCGTATCTCGGCTGGGCGTACTTCCCGGGCCTGCCGGAATCACGCCAGTACCTCGACGGCATCGTCGTCGACTGGGAGTCGATGCCCGGCGCCTCGACGAGGTACGCGGGCCGGTTCGACCTCGGTCACACCGCGACCCACGAGGCGGGGCACTGGCTCCACCTGTACCACACGTTCCAGGGCGGCTGTAACAACTGGGGCGACTACGTCGAAGACACACCGCCCCAGCGGTTCCCGACCAGCGGGTGCCCGGAGGGCCAGGACACCTGCAAGGAGCCGGGGCTCGATCCGATCCACAACTACATGGACTACTCGGACGACCCCTGTTACAACCAGTTCACGAAGGACCAGGTGACACGAATGCAGGACGCCTGGCTCCACTTCCGCGTCTAGCTCGGGAGATCGCGAGAGAGGGCGCCGCGAGGCGCCCTCTCCGCGTCAGAAGCCGTACCGCTCCTCTTTCCAGTAATCAGCCTCGTTGTGGTAGCCGAGGCGCTCCCAGAAACCGGGCTGGTCTCGGTCGAGAAGCTCGATCCCTCGGAGCCACTTCGCGCTCTTCCAGAAGTACCGCTTGGGGATCACGAGCCGCAGCGGCCACCCGTGCTCGGGCGTAAGCGGCTCGCCGTCGGCCTCGTAGGCCAGTAACGCCTCCTCGTCCTCGAGCGCCGACAGTGGGACGTTGGCGGTGAAGTCCTGCTCGGCGTGGGCGACGACGTACCGTGCGCTGGGCCGCGGCCGGACGAGCTCCGCGATCGTGCTCCAGTGGACGCCCTTGAAGCTCGTGTCGAAGCGGCTCCACCGCGTCACGCAGTGGATGTCGATCGTGATCTCGCGCGTCGGGAGCGCCGTGAGCTCGTCCCACGACAGCGTGAGCGGGCTCTCGACCTCGCCGAAGACCCTGAAGTCCCACGTGGCGAGGTCCGTGTCCGGGACTGTCCCGGCGTGCAGGACGGGCCACTTCTCGGTCAGGTACTGGCCGGGCGGGAGCCGGCTCGGGTCGTATCCCGCCTCCTCGACCTTGCGCATCGCGCGCGAGCGGAACATCGGTTCCTACACTAATCCGCGTGGACACCGTGACGCCGACAGCTGCGCTCCGCCCCCGCGACTACGTCGCAGTGCGTGGACCCGATGCTGCCGACTTCCTCGACCGGATGCTCTCGAACGAGGTCGCGAAGGCGCCGTGCGAGGCGCTGCTCCTGACGCCGAAGGCGCGCGTGATCGCGCCCATGACGGTCGTGCGCCGCGGCGAAGTCGACTTCCTGCTCCTCACCGAGCCCGGGCTCGGGCCCGTCCTGCAGCACGCGCTCCAGCGCGTTCGCTTCGCGGCGAAGGTGGACATCGAGCCGGAGGAGCACACCTCCCTCGTCGTGTTCGGCGGCGGCGACGGGATCCCGAACCTCGACTACGGCGTCCCGGCCGTCGAGCTGCTCGACGCCGAGCCGCCGCCGGACCTCGCGTCGGAGGAGGAGCTCGAGCGGATGCGGATCCTGGCGCGCCGGCCCCGCTGGGGCCGCGAGATCGACGACCGCGTCCTGCCGGCGGAGGCAGGCCTGACCGAGTCGCACGTCAGCTTCTCGCCAGACAAGGGCTGCTACCCGGGGCAGGAGCCGATCGCGCGCCTTCGCTACCGCGGCAAGGCGAACCGCGAGCTCCGCGTGCTGGAGGTCGAGGGAGCCCCCGAGCCGGAGACGGAGATCTTCCTCGGCGAGAAGGCGGTCGGCCGGATCACGAGCTCCGTTCCGGGCCTGGCGCTCGCCTACGTACGAGTGGCGGTGCCCGAGGATGCGGAGCTCACGGTCGACGGCGCCCGGGCTGCCGCGGTCGCATAGAGCAGATGTCGATCTCGGCCGCGCGCGTTCGTCGTCCCACGTAACGCTGGAAACGACGAGAGGGAGCGACGATGAGATTCCTGCTGCTGGTCTGCTGGGACGCCGAGAAGATGGACGCCCAGACCGAGCCCGACCCGGCCGATGTCCGGGACGAGGAGAGCTTTCCCTGGCTGGACGACCTCCAGGCGCGGGGCATCTGGGTCACGGGCGACCAGGTGGCTCCGCCGCGCCGGGCCCGCTCCGTCCGTGTCCGTGACGGGAAGACGATGGTCACCGACGGTCCGTTCGCAGAGACCAAGGAGGTTGTCGGCGGCTTCGACATCATCGAGTGCGGCAGCGCCGAGGAGGCCGTCGAGATCGCCGCCGCGCACCCCATCGCGCAGATGGGGACGATCGAGGTTCGGCCGTTCTGGGGGAACTGACCTACCTCGTGAGGTTGCCCTGGTTTGCAGGGAATTCGGGGATGCGCCCGGCATGATTCGAACATGCGACCTCTGCCTCCGCAGGGCAGCGCAGGGGGTTGCGCCCGGCTACCCCCGGCTGGCGCGAGACGGCTCAGGTTGCGGGATTGCGCCTGCTCGGCGGGCGGTCTGCCGCATGGCTGCGCGAGGCGTTTTTCTCAGGCGTGGGCACGATTTGGGCACGGAGCTCAGCCACGGCTGACGGGCGCCTCGCCCGCCCGGGAGCGTCGAGGCGGCTAGTCCGCTTTAGGCCCGGCCGTGGCTGCCTCTTGCATCTCGGCGTCCATCGCCTCAATGCGTTTGTGAAGGCCATCGAGTTCGGGAGGCTCGTTCCATCCGAAGATGCTGCAAACGGCCCGCGTCGCGAAGACAAGAGACGAGGCAGATTGCAGCGCCGCCGCCTTGCCCCAACCCTTGTCTGCGGCAGGACCGCCAACGAAGTGGACATCGCCTTCTTGCGAAGACCGCTGCCCCGCGGCGAAGGCTGAGCCGTGCACGAAGTGATGCATCATCCGAAAGCTGAGGTAATCCTCGCGTCCGTGCTTGTCCGCGAGTGCTTTCTCATCGACGCGCCACCTGCTCGTGCCGGCGCCGCGCCGGCGGGCGTACTCCTCCCACCAGCCTTTGGCTAGTGCGGTGGACTTGAGCTGGTCGTCCATGTCCTGACCTCGGGCCTGAGCCTCGCGCCACAGACCTTCGAGGTCATCAAGAGTCAGAAGTTCCCACCCGACGACGAGCTCGACGCGCCGAGTCTCATCAGCAGCCGCGAGCTCCATGAGCATCAGCGACTCCGTTATTAAGGGCCGGGCGAGAATTGTTGCCTCCTGGCCGAAGTCCGGATCTTCGAGCTTGGCGAGAAGCCGCACCGCGCCGAAGATGCTGCGGCAGCGATCGAACAAGGCCAGCATCTCTCGATCGTGGAGTTGGCGCTCGGTAATCTCGCCCACCTTCGCCGCGGCAGTGGCGACTTCATCGACTAGGCTTTTCGAGGCCTCATCAAGCATGGCGCGTTAGGGCAAGGATGGGCACGGCGTGGACCAGGGCGGGGGTCGAAGGCCGCGGCCCTTCCCGCGCCCGTTCTGCCTAGCGTACGGAAGTAGAAGCCGCGCAGCTGGATGGCCGCTCCGGACGTGTCCTCAGCGGCGAGCGCCCGGGCGGAGCTACCCCGCGGGCTGCCGCCAGAGCCAGCACCACGTCGGCGGATAGCCCTCCATGCGCTTCGCGAACGCCAC
>DASVEW010000053.1:0-2207 GCA_036380355.1 Gaiellaceae bacterium
CGAGCCGACCCGGAGCGCGGGGCGGAGCACCTGGAGGGCGAACCGCCGGGCGGCCCGGACGTAGCCCGGCGCCGGGCGGAGCAAAACGCGGACGACGTGCCGACCGGCACGCAGGTACCCGAGCCGGGCGCGGAACCGCCCGGCGGAGCCGACCCGCAGCCGGCGGGTGCGGCCGTCGACGCGGAGCACGACCGCGCCGGCTCTCGCGGGGAGCACGCGCCCGCTCACGATCGATCCCTTCAGCCTGGCGCGCAGTCGCGGCCGCACCTGCGTCGACACCTCGCCGGACTGGCCGCCGAGCGTCCGCGCCTGGAAGACGCCGGGCCTGCGGGCCCGCCGCTCGAACGCGAAGGCGCCGTCTGTGCCGGCCCGCGCCTGGGCGATCACCGTCCAGCCGGCAGGGAGGCGCTGCACGAGGAACACCTCGGAAAGCGGGACCGTCCCGCCTGAAAACCGTACGACCCCGTCGTACGCGACGACCGAAGGTTGAGCAGAAAGAGTCACGGCTTCGGCGGCCCGGGCCGGAGCCGGCAGGACGGCTGCCGCCAGGACCGCGAACACGACGACACGCCGCATCCCTGTGAATTGTGCAGCCGGACGTACGATTCCTCCATGGCGACCGCCGAGGAGGGTCGGGAGACCGACTCCGGGATCGAGATCAAGCCGGTCTACACCGAGGAAGACGTCGAGGGCATCGACCTCGAGCTTCCCGGCGAATACCCGTACACCCGCGGGCCGTACCCGGACATGTACCGCGGCCGGCCGTGGACGATCCGGCAGTACGCAGGGTTCGCCTCCGCCGAGGAGACGAACCAGCGCTTCCGCTACCTGCTCGACCGCGGGCAGACCGGTCTCTCGGTCGCCTTCGACCTGCCGACGCAGCTCGGCTACGACTCGGACGACCCGCGCGCCGCCGGCGAGGTCGGCCGCACCGGGGTCGCGATCGACTCGATCGCCGACATGGAGCTCCTCTTCGACGGCATCCCGCTGAACGAGGTCTCGACGTCGATGACGATCAATGCGCCGGCCGCGCTGCTGATGCTCCTGTACGAGCTGGTCGCGGAGGAGCAGGGCATCGGCGGCGAGCAGCTGCGCGGAACGGTCCAGAACGACGTCCTCAAGGAGTACTGCGCGCGCGGCAACTACATCTACCCGCCGCGGCCGACGATGCGGATCACGACCGATCTGTTCGCGTACTGCCACGAGCGGCTGCCGCGGTTCAACACGATCTCGATCTCCGGCTACCACATCCGCGAGGCCGGCTCGACGGCGGTTCAGGAGCTCGCGTTCACGCTGGCCAACGGGATCGCCTATGCCGAGGCGGCAGTGGCCGCGGGGCTGTCGCCGGACGAGTTCGGCGAGCGGCTCTCGTTCTTCTTCAATGCGCACAACCACTTCTTCCAGGAGGTCGCGAAGTTCCGCGCGGCCCGGCGGCTGTGGGCGCGGATCATGAAGGAGCGATTCGGGGCGACGAACCCGAAGGCGATGGCGCTCCGGTTCCACGCCCAGACCGGCGGCTCGACGCTGACCGCGCAGCAGCCGGAGAACAACATCGTCCGCGTCGCCGTCCAGGCGCTTTCGGCGGTGGCCGGCGGCGCGCAGTCGATCCACACCAACGGGTTCGACGAGGCCCTGGCGCTGCCGACGGAGCGCTCGGCGAAGATCGCGCTGCGGACGCAGCAGATCCTGGCCCACGAGGCGGGCGGGACTGACACGGCCGACCCGTTCGGCGGCTCCTACTTCGTCGAGGCGCTGACGACCGAGCTCGAGGAGGCGGCGTGGGAGCTGATCGAGCGGGTGGACGAGCTCGGCGGCGCGGTGGCCGCGATCGAGCAGGGCTTCGTCCAGCGGGAGATCGAGGACGCGGCGTTCACGTACCAGCGGCAGGTCGAGGAGGGCGAGCGCGCCATCGTCGGCGTCAACCGGTATCAGGAGCACGAGCAGGAGCCGATCGAGCTCCACCGGCTGGACCCCGAGGCGGAGCGGCGGCAGCTCGAGCGGACGGCTCGGGTCCGGGCGGAGCGCGATGCCGAGGCCGCGGCGTCGGCGTTGGAAGAGGTCCGGCGCGTGGCGCGGACGGACGAGAACCTGCTCCTGCCGATGCGGGAGGCGCTGCGCGCGCGCTGCACGGTGGGGGAGATCTGCGAGGTCCTGCGCGAAGAGTTCGGCACGTACGACGCGCAGCGGGCTTAGGTCGCAGGCGCACG
>DASVEW010000054.1:0-31065 GCA_036380355.1 Gaiellaceae bacterium
CGCCCTCGATCTCGTCGACCACGGCTCGATCGAGGCGCGGCGGCAGGAGGCGGCCGCCCGCGGGAGGCTGCTCGGGATCGGCATCGGCTCGACGCTCGACTCGGGCACGAACAACTTCGGCCAGTCCCAGCTTCTGAACCCCGAGCTCCAGTTCTCGGGGAACAACGAGGTCGCGACCGTCAAGCTCGACATCTTCGGCGAGGTCGTCGCGACCCTCGGGACCACGCCCCAGGGCCAGAGCCACGAGACGACCGCGGCCCAGGTGATCGCGGAGATCCTCAGGATCTCGCCCGACGACGTGACCGTGCGGGCCGGGCACGACAGCTACTGGAACTCTCACGCCGGCTTCTCCGGCACCTACGCCAGCCAGTTCGCGGTCACCGGACTGGGTGCCGTCAAGGGCGCGACCGAGAGGCTCGCGAACGAGATCCTGCAGATCGGCGCGGCCGTCCTCGGCGCCGAGTCGACGGACGAGGTCGAGCTCGACGGCGGCTTCGTCAAGCGGAAGGACAACCCGGAGGCCGCGCTGCCCTTCATGGCCTGCGGCGCGATCGTCAACGCGAACAACGCCGTCCTGCCGATGGAGCTGCGCGAGATCACGCTCAACTGCCGCTACGTCTACGTCCCACCGCACACGGTCCCGGACAAGGAGCGGAAGTTCGGGAACCTGACGCTGACGTACGCGAACCAGATCCACGCGTGCGTCGTCGAGGTCGATCCCGAGACGGGCGTCTACGAGATCGTCGACTACGGAGCCGTCGACGACTGCGGGATCCGGATCAACCCGCAGATCGTCGAGGGCCAGGTGCAGGGCGCGACCGCCCAGTCGATCGGGGCCGCGACGCACGAGACCTTCCCGTACGACGAGGACGGCAACCTGCTGACCCCGAACTTCTACGACTACCACGTGCCCCATGCGCTCGACATGCCGCCGCTGAAGACGGCGTCCGTCGAGTCGCCGTCCCCGTTCACGCCGCTCGGCGCGAAGGGGATGGGGGAGGGCGGCGGCGCGGGCCTGAGCGCGGTCGCCGCGGCGCTGCAGAACGCGCTGCTGGCAACCGGGAAGCCGATCGTCTCCGACAGCTCGAACCCCTACCACCGGGTCTGGGAGCTGTTGCGGAATCCCGAGGAGAGCCGCCGGCTGGTCGAAGTCGAGGACCGGTGAAGGTCGAAGGCCAGCGCTCGTTCGACGCGCCGCGCGAGATGGTCTGGGGCGTGCTGCAGGACCCGGCTCAGATGGCAGAGCTGATGCCGCACGTCGAGAGCTTCGACGTCGAGGACGATCGCCGCTGGAAGGCCAACGTGAAGATCCCGCTCGGCCTTGGCTCGCTGAAGATGTCGATCAAGTTCGAGAAGCTCGAGGAACGGCCGCCCGAATACTCCCGGCTGCAGGCGAAGGGAACGGGGGTCGGCGCAATGATGAACCTCGTGACGCAATTCAACCTCGCGGACCAGGACAGCGGTACGGCGATGGCGTGGGAGGCCGACGTTCGCATCGCGGGCCCTGTCGGGAGCATGGGCCAGCGGGTGCTCCAGCCCATCGTCAACCAGCAGGTGCAGCTCGTCTTGACGGCGCTGGACAAGCAGGTGGCGAAGGCGGGCGGCGGCGCCCCGACCAAGGGCGCCGAGGAAGGGCTCAGTCCCCTCGAAGAGGAGTCGTACAAGGCGGAGCAGTGAGCCCGAGGCTCATCCTCGGGTGCGGGAACTTCGGCGGGATCGGCTCGGCGCCCGCGTTCTTCGGCCAGGGCGAGAGCCGCGAGGAGGCGTTCGAGCTGATGGATGCGGCGTGGGCGGCCGGCCTGACCGCGTTCGACACCGCGGATGCCTACGGCGGGGGCCGCAGCGAGACCTGGATCGGTGAGTGGATCGCCGCTCGAGGCCGTCGCCCGGAGCTGACGACGAAGGTCTTCCACTCGACGGTCGGCGACCCGGCGGACCGCGGCCTTGCGCCCGACCGCATCCGGCGGCAGATCGAGGGCAGCCTGGAGCGGCTCGGCGTCGACCGGGCGGACACGTACATGGTCCACGAGCCCGACCCGGAGACGCCGGTCGGCGAGACGATGCAGGGGATGGCCGGGCTGGTCGAGGCCGGGAAGGCCGGGCGGATCGGCGCCAGCAACGTCGACCGCGCCTGGCTGGAGGAAGCGACCGCAGTGGCGCCTGTCGCGGTCGTCCAGAACTCCTACTCGGTGCTCGAGCGGGGCGCCGAGGCCGAGGTCCTGCCGTTCTGCGTCGAGCAGGGCATTGCCTTCACCGCGTTCGGCCCGCTCGCCGGCGGCTGGCTCGCGGGGAAGTACCGCCGCGGGGCGCCGCTTCCCGCGGGATCGCGCATGACGCTTCGACCGGAGCCGTACCGCCACCTGCACGACGATGCGGTCTACGACGGGCTGGAGCGGTTCGAGGAGGCGGCGGCGCAGCGCGGCGCGGACATGCCGACCCTGGCGCTCGCGTGGCTCCTCTCCAACCCCCATGTCGCGGCCGTCGTCGTGGGCCCGCGGCGCCCCGCGCATCTCGAGCCTGCCGTTGCCGCACTTGACCTCCGCCTGTCCGCGAGCGAGCGCGATGAACTAGCGTCGCTCTTTCCATGAGCCTGCTCGTGCTCAGCCAGCAAGAGGTCGAGGAGCTCCTCGACATGGAGGGCTGCATCGAGGCGATGGAGGGCGCGCTTTCGTCGCTCGCGCGCGGCGAGGTGCACGTTCCGCTTCGGGCCGTGATCAAGCCGCCGTCGGAAGACACGTTCCTCGGCCTGATGCCGGCCCACCGCGGCGGCGGCGCCCCGCTTTACTCGCTGAAGACGGTGTGCGTCTTCCCGGACAATCCCCACCGCGGTCTCGACGCCCACCAGGGCACGGTCACGCTGTTCGACGGCGAGACGGGGGAGACCCGGGCGATCATGAACGCCTCGGCGATCACCGCGATCCGGACGGCCGCCGTTTCCGCTGTCGCAACGCGGCTGCTCGCCCGTGATGACTCCAGCGAGCTCGGGATCCTCGGCGCCGGTGTGCAGGCGCGCTCGCACCTCGAGTCCCTGCGGCTCGTGCGCGACTTCGATCGCATCCGGATCTACGCGCCGACCGCAGAGCACGCGCAGTCGCTGGCGGCCGAGAGCGGGGCGGAGGCCGTCGGGACCGCCGAGGAGGCCGTGCGCGGCGCCGACGTCGTTCTGACGGCGACGAGCTCCGTCGACCCGGTTCTTCGCCGCGAATGGCTGAAGGAGGGCGCTCACGTCAATGTCGTAGGCGGCAGGCCGCCCACCATGCGCGAGCTCGATGTCACAACGGTTGCGGACTCCGCCTTCTACACGGACAAGCGGGAATCGGCCGAGAACGAGGCCTTCGACTACCGCGACGCCCTCGAGGCGGGCGCGATCGGCCCGGACCACATCAGGGGCGAGATCGGCGAGGTGCTGATCGGGACGGCGCCCGGACGGGAGTCTCCTGAGGAGCTGACGGTCTTCCGCTCTCTGGGCCTCGCGGTCGAGGACCTCGCCGCCGCCGAGTACGTCGTCCGCCGCGCGCGCGAGCGCGGAGCGGGCGTCGAGGTCGAGTTCTGATCCCCGTCGAGGACATCCGCGCGGCGCGCGAGACCATCGCCGGCACCGCAGTTCGCACACCGCTCGTCCGGCTGCATGCGCCCGAATCGCCCGCCGAGATCTATCTGAAGCTGGAGAACCTCCAGCCGATCGGCTCGTTCAAGCTCCGCGGCGCCTACAACGCGGCCAGGCGCGCCGATCCGGCCCTCGTCGCCGCCGGGCTGATCACGGCGAGCGCCGGGAACATGGGCCAGGGCGTGGCCTGGGCCGCGAAGGAGCTCGGCGTCCCCTGCACGGTGAGCGTTCCCGACTACGCGCCGGAGACGAAGGTGACCGCGATGGAGCGCCTCGGCGCCCGGGTCGTGAAGAAGCCGTTCGACGAGTGGTGGCACGCGATCGAGGAGTCGCGCGTGGACGGCGTGGACGGTCTCTTCCTGCACCCGGTCGAGAACGAGGACGTCATGGCCGGAAACGGGACGATCGGGCTCGAGATCCTGGAAGACCTGCCGGATCCAGACGTCGTGCTGATCCCGTACGGCGGCGGCGGCCTGACGACCGGCATCGCGAGCGCGATGAGAGCCGAGCGTCCCGAGGTGGAGATCTACGCGGTCGAGCAGGAGACGGCGGCGCCGCTGAACGCGACGCTCGAGGCCGGCACTCCGCAGACGATCGAGTACCGCGAGTCATTCGTGGACGGTGCCGGGGCGAAGGCGCTGCTCCCGAAGATGTGGGGTCTCGTCGAGCCGTTGATCGACGGCGCCCACCGGGTCTCGCTCGACGAGGTCGCCTCGGCGATCCGCGTGCTGGCCGAGCGGGCGCGAGTGATCGCAGAGGGCGCGGGTGCGCTGGCCCCCGCCGTCGCGCTCTCGGGTCGCGCGGGGGAAGGGAAGATCGTGTGCGTGGTCTCGGGCGGCAACATCGACTTCGCGGTGCTCTCGCGAATCCTGGCCGGCGAGACGCCCTAGGCGAGCAGGGCGCGGTTCTCGCGCAGCGCCTCGAGGACGGCCTCGATGTCCTTTTCGGTGTTGTACGCGTGCGCCGAGACGCGCAGGTTGCCATCCCGCTCAGAGGTCACGATGCCCCGCTCGGCCAGCGCGGCGACGAGCCCGTTGACGTCCGTCGAGCGGACGCAGATCAGCGCGCCGTGCTTGTCGCGCTCTCTCGGCGTGGCGAGGGTACCGCCCAGCTCGTCGACGCCGGCGATCAGGCGGTCGTTCAGGTTCTGGACGTGCTCACGCGTCTCCGCGATGCCGATCTCCTGCATCAGCTCGACTCCCGCGATCCCGGCGTAGATCGACGGGATCGGCGGGGTGCCGGACTGGAAGCGCCGGGCGGTCGCAGACGGCGAGTAGTCGTGCACGTCCATCGCGAAGATGTCCTCGTCGGCGAACCAGCCGGTCGCCGTCGGCCAGGCCTTCTCGAAGAGCTCCCTCCGGCAGTAGAAGAACGCGAGGCCGGCGGAGGCCAGGAGGTACTTCAAGACGCCGGCGCCGAGGAAGTCCACGTCGAGCTCCCTGACGTCGAGCGGCATGGATCCGGCGGTCTGGTAGGCGTCGAGCAGCACGAGGGCGCCGCGCTCGTGCGCGAGCTCGGCGACGCCTTCGACGTCGGTCATCGCGCCCGTCCGGTACGAGACGTGCGGGATCGAGACGAGCGCGGTGTCCTCGTCGATCGCGGCGTCGAAGTGTTCCAAAGGCACGGTTCCATCCGGCCCGACGGGGACGTGGACGACGCGGGCGCCCCGCGCCTCCTGGGCATGCCAGATCTGCCCGATGGTCGGGAAGTCGAGGTCGGTGAGGATCACCTTCGACCGGTTTGCGTAGCGAAGCCCGCTCGCGAGCGACGCCACTCCGGCGGAGAGCGAGGTCGTCACCGCGATCTCGTCCGGATCCGCGTTCACGAGCCCGGCGAACGCGGCCCGCGCCGCCTCGGTCCGCTCGACCCAGTACTCCCACGGCGCGCCCTTCTCGTCCCAGTCGCGCAGGTACTGCTGATACGAGTCGCGAACGGCGTCCGAGAGCGCGCCCTGCGAGCAGCTGTTGATGTAGACGAGGCGCTCGAAGATCGGAAAGCGGCTGCGAACTCGGCTCGGGAGCGTGCTAACGGCCAAGGTAGGCCTTCTTCAGGTCTTCGTGCTCCAGCAACGCCTTCGCCGAGTCGGCGAGGACGATCCGGCCCGTCTGCAAGACGTAGCCGCGGTCGGCGATCGAGAGCGAGACGTTCGCGTTCTGCTCCACGACGAGGACGGCGACCCCGGCCTCGTGCACCTGCTGGATGATCTCGAAGTTCCGCTCGACGAGGATCGGCGCCAGCCCCATCGAGGGCTCGTCCATCAACAGCAGCTTCGGTTCGGACATCAGCGCCCGGCCCATCGCGACCATCTGCTGCTCGCCGCCGGACAGCGTCCCCGCCAGCTGCTTCCGGCGGTCCTTCAGAACCGGGAAGAGGCCGAAGACCCGCTCCAGCTGCTCGTCGAAGCCGCCCTTCCGGAGGTAGGCCCCCATCTGGAGGTTCTCGTACACCGTCATCGGCGCGAACAGCCGCCGGTTCTCGGGCACGATCGCCATTCCCCGGGCGATCCGGTAGCTCGTGGTCTTCCCGGTGACGTCTTCGCCGTCGAGTTCGACCGTGCCCGCGCGGGGGCGCACGAGGCCGAGAATCGTCTTCAGTGTGGTGGACTTGCCCGACGCATTGCCGCCGAGGAGGCAGACGAGCTCGCCCTTCCCGACCTCGAGCGAGAGCTTCTGGAGGATGTGGATCTCGCCGTAGTAGGTATCCACGTCCCGCAGCCGGAGGAGGCTCATGCCGCCCCCTGCAGTCCCAGGTACGCCTCGATCACGCGATCATTCGTCGCCACCTGCTCGAACGAGCCCTCCGCGATCTTGATCCCGTGGTCGAGGGCGATGACCCGGTCCGAGATCCCCTCGACGACGTGCATGTCGTGCTCGATGACGAGGACCGTGTAGCCGCCCTCCGTCCGCAGACGCCCGATCAGCTCCGTCAGCTCGTGCGTCTCGGCCGGATTCATCCCGGCGGCCGGCTCGTCGAGCAGAAGCAACCTCGGATTCGTCGCCATCGCGCGGGCGATCTCGAGCCGCCTTCTGTTCGCGTACGAGAGGTTGTAGGCCTGCTGCTTGTGGCGGTAGCCCGCCAGCCGCTGCCCGAAGAACGCCAGCTTCTCTTCGGCGAGCTGCGCGATCTCCCGCTCCTCGCGCCGGGCCCGCGGGAGGCGAAAGATCGCTTCGAACACGGTCGACCGGGTGTGGCCGTACGCCGCCGCCATGACGTTCTCCTTGACCGTCATGTTCAGGAAGAGGCGCAGCGTCTGGAAGGTGCGTGCGATGCCGAGCTGCGTGATCTTGTGCGGCGGCAGCCCGACGATGTTCTTGCCCTCGAACAGGATCTCGCCCGAGTCCGGCCGGTACAGGCCGGTGACGAGGTTGAAGACGGTCGTCTTCCCGGCGCCGTTCGGCCCGATCAGGCTGACGATCTCGCCCTCGTCGACGTGCAGGCTGAGCCCGTCGGCGACCCTCAGGCCCCCGAACGACTTCGTGAGGTCACGCAGCTCGAAGAGCGCTTCCTTCTCGGCCATCAGACGATCTCCACGCGCGGCGTCCCGAGCAGGCCCTGCGGCCGGACGGTCATCAGGAAGACGAGCAACGCGCCGAAGAGGATCCAGCGGGCGACCGCGGGCTGCTCCACGAAGCTCGTCTCCCACACGATCGCCGCGAGGTAGATCGTCGGCACTAGCAGACCCGTTCGCCACCAGCCGTGGACCCGTGTCAACGCGAGGACTGCGACCACCAGCGCGATGTAGGCGGCGTCGGCGAAGCGGTCGTGTCCCACCGGGATGATCACCCAGTCCGAAACCAGCTCGGCCAGCCGGCCGCCTTCCACGACGGCCCCGGCCGTCCAGGACGGCGAGATCGCCTCGGCGACGGCGTGAGCTGCGAACCCGAACACGACCGTGCCGCCCAGCACGGCGCCCAGCCGCCACCAGGGGCGCACGCCGAGGGCGAGGAGGAGCACGATGATCCCGTAGAAGAGGAGTCGGGCGTTGCTCTGCGGATTCTCCGGAGCGAGGAACTGGAACGAGACGTTGATCACGATCGCGCCGATCACGACCCCGGTCAGGCTGCCGATTCCGCCGAGGACGACGACCGCGTAGATCGTGATCAGGATCGGCAGGGCGAAGTTCCCCGACGTTACCGCCGTGAGCACCGCGGCGAACAGGCAGCCGGCCAGGCCGGCAATGCCGGCGCCGAAGGCGAACGCCATCAACTTCAGCCGGTTGACCGGCATGCTCATCGCCTCGGCGGCGAGCGGATCCTCGCGTAGCGCCCGCCAGGCCCGTCCGGTCCTGGACTCGCTGAGGAAGTGGAGCCCGATCAGGACGAGCAGGACCACGCCGAGGATGAGCCAGTACTGCTGCCGCCTCGTCGTCACCTCGTAGCCGAAGAGGTCGTTCGGGTCGATGTCGGCGATCCCGTTCGGTCCGCCGGTGAGCCCCTTGCCTTGCACCGTCGGATTCGCCGCGTTGACGAAGACGACGAACGCCTGGCCGAAGAACAGCGTCACGATCGCGAGGTAGTCGCCGAGCAGCCGCCTCGATGGAATGCCGAGCACGAGCCCGAGGAGGGCGGTGCTGACGATCACGATGGGGATCGAGATCGCCGAGGGCCAGTGGATGCCGTAGTGCTCCGAGGAGAGGAGGGCGTAGAAGTAGGCGCCGAAGCCGAAGAAGGCTACGTAGCCGAGGTCGAGCAGCCCCGCGTTGCCGACGATCACGTTGAGGCCGAGGCCGAGGAGGATGTAGATCAGGGTGAAGATGCCGTAGGCGAAAAGGTCGCCGCGGTCCATCCAGAGCGGGAGCGTGGCCGCCACGGCCGCGAATGCCGCGAGGCGCGCCCACGCGGGGACGATGTCGTCGATTCGCCGAGCCAGGCCGGCGAAACCGGCGCGGCCTTCGCGGCGGTCCTCGACGCTCGCGACCCAATCGTCCACGCCGACGCGCGGCCGGTCGCGCTCGTCGGGCCGGGCCGGGATCTCCGGGATGTCGCCGCCGCTCCCCATCACACCTTGTGGATCGCCCTCGTGCCGAGGAGGCCGCTCGGCCGGACGAGCAGCACGAAGATCAGGATTCCGAAGACCGTGAGATCCGACCAGCGCCCACCGAGATAGCCGGCGGCGAACGACTCGGCCAGGCCCACGAGCAGGCCTCCGAGCATCGCGCCGGGGATGCTGCCGATGCCGCCGACGACAGCGGCGGTGAAGCCCTTGAGGCCTGCAAGGAAGCCCATGAAGTGGAAGACCTGGCTGAACAGCAGGCCGAACATGACGCCGGCGGCACCTGCGAGCACCGAGCCGATGAAGAACGTGGACGCGATGACGCGGTCGGTATTGATCCCCATCATCGCCGCGGCCTCGCGGTCGTAGGAGGTCGCCCGCATCGCCTTCCCGATCTGCGTCTTCGCGACGAGCAGCGTCAGGGCGACCATGAGCCCGACCGTCGTCGCGAGGACGATGACCTGGATCAGCTGGACGTTGACGTTCCTGATCACGAAGACGGGGTCGGTCAGCGGCCCGGGCTCGAAGAACTCGGGGTTCTCCGAGCCGAGCACGAACGAGTCGTAGCTCCGGAACTGGGACCCGAACAGCAGGAGCGCGCTGTTCTGGAGGAAGAACGAGACCCCGAGCGCGCTGATCAGTGGCGCGATTCGAGGCGCGTCACGCAGCGGCCGGTAGGCGAACCGCTCGATCACCACCCCGAGCAGGCCCGACGTGACCATCGCCGCGAGGAACATCAGGACGATCAGCGGCGCGATCGCGATGTTCGGCGACAGCGGACCGCCGAGCAGCGTCAGGACGCCGTAGCCGACGAAGGCGCCGATCATGTAGACGTCGCCGTGCGCGAAGTTCAAGAGCTTGAGGATCCCGTACACCATCGAGTAGCCCAGCGCGATGAGCGCGTAGAGACTCCCCAGCGTGACGCCGTTGACGAGGAGCTGGATGAACAGCTCGGCGTTGAAGGCCAGCGGGAGCGGCACGAGGCGAACAGATTCTCAGAAGCGCGTGCGGCCCATCCGGTTGATGGGCCGCACGCGTTCTGTCTCAAGCTAGGAGACGCGCAGGTACACGCCTCGGTTGTTGATCCGGTAGATCCCGAAGTTCGCCGGGGTCGCCATGTCACCGGGGCCCAGGACGCCTCTCCGGCGCTGGACGAACCGGATGCGGAAACCCAGCAGGGACTGCCGCTGCGTGATGTTCGTCTGGTTGATGAACCGGCGGACCTCGGCGCGCGTTGCCGTGCCGTTGGCGCACGCCCTGTCGATCGCCCGTCCGACCACGTCGGCCGCCTGGTAGCTCGGGAGGCCGAAGAGCTCGCTCTTGCCCCGACCGGGCCCGCGCCGGTACGCGGCGATGATCGGGCTTCTCAGGTTGATCGGGAAGAACGAGACGTACGAGCCCGGGATCTTGAAGTTGTCCGGGTCGAACAGCCCGTCCGATCCGAACAGCACGGCCCGCTTCCCCTGGGAACGGAGCGCCTGGCCGAAGAGCTGCGCCTTCGGAGCCAGCTGCCAGGGGATGTAGACCGACTGCGTGTTCGCCGGAATCCGGGCGGCAAGCGACGAGAAGTCCGTCGTGTCGGCCTCGTTCACCGACTCACGCTGGACGTTGACACCCCGCGCGCGGAGCAGCCGCTGGACGGTGTCCGAGAGGCCCGTGCTGTACGAGTTCTGCGCGTCCACGATCGCGACCCTCGTGTGGCGCAGCGTGCCGCGGATGTAGTTCGCGACGCGCGGGCCCTGCTGGTCGTCGTTCGGGACGACGCGGAAGAAGAACCCGCGCCGGGTGCCGTCGGTCGTGAGGCTCGTCCGCGTCGCGGAGCCGGACACGAATCCGAGCCTGCCGTTCTTGAACGGTGCGGTCGAGACCTGGACTTCCTGGCTGCCGGCCGGGCCGACCACGCCGAGGACCTGCGAGTTGGACGCGAGGCGCTCGGCGACCTGGATCGCCTGTGCAGTGTCGGGGAGCTGGGTGTCGCCGACGACTGCGCGGAACTTCGTCCGGCGGTGCGATCGGTTGTAGCGCGTCACCCAGTACCGGGCCCACCGCCCCTGCTGTGATCCGATCGAGGCCGCAGGCCCGGTGATGGGCGCAGCGATGCCGATCGTTCTCGTCCGGCCGCAGGTGATCAGCGCCCGGTCCGTCGCAGACGGCGACTGCGCCGCCGTCGTCGATCCGCCGGCGGTGCCGGTCGCCACGGCGAGTGCCGTGAGCGCCGTCAGCGCCGACAGGATCGGAATCAAACCCTTTCTCATCCTTCCTCCTTCTTGTCCGCAGAAAGCGTCATTCTGACTCGAATGCCCTCGAGGCGGTAACGCCTGAGGGATGAAACACTCCCGAATGCGCGCATAGACCCCTTTCCGGTGTTCTCCGAGCAGTGCTCGGTCGAAATTCCGTCTCGATCATGTAGACGATGTCGTCCGAGGAATGGCTGTGGGTGCACGGCCGCACGATGCAATTCTCGCACTATGCGAGGATCGGTTTCGATGCCACCGCCCTTTCGGATCGGGGTTATGCAGCTGACGATGGAGCCGCTCGACGAGATGCTCGAGTCTGCGCGCGTCATGGACGAGGCCGGCCTGGACACGATCTGGCTGGCCGAGGCGTACCCCTGGTGGCGCAAGCACGGGATGGAGGCGCGGTCCTCCACAGTTGTCTCGGCGCTGATGGCGCGGGAGACCGACCGGCTCACGATCGGCTGGGGGATCATCTCGCCCTTCACGCGGCACCCCGTTCAGGTCGCGATGGATGCGCGCGTCGTGCAGGAGGCCGCCGGGCCGGGGCGCTTTCTCCTGGGCTTCGGGACCTCGAAGATCTTCCTCAACAACACGAAGCAGCAGACGAACCGTACGCTCGGTCCGATGCGCGACGCCGTGGCGATCGTGAAGGGTGTCCTCGCCGGCGAGGCGTTCCGGTACGACGGCGACACGTGGAGCGCGGACGTCCCTGCGCTCGACGGTGACGCGGACACGCCGAGAGAAGTGCCGCCCGTCTACGTGGCCGCGACGGCCCCGAAGATGCAGGCGCTCGCCGGCGAAATCGGCGACGGGTGTCTGACGCCGTCCATCACGACGCCGGCGTTTGTCCGCTACACCCGGGAGAACGTCGCTCGCGACATCGACATCGGCTGCACCGTGGTCGCCTCGATCGCCGGGGACCGGGACCAGGGCCGCGACGGCGCCCGCGAGATCGCCGGGATGTACCTCGCGAACAAGGTGCAGAACATCCAGGGCGCGGCGGACACGCTGCTCGACCTCGCCGGCATCGACCAGGATGAGATCCGCCCGGTGGCCGAGGCGATGGAGCGCGGTGGGCGTCTGGCCGCGAAGGAGCTTGTCAGCGACGAGCTCCTCGACAAATGCAAGCCGATCGCCGGGACGCCCGCCGACTGCATCGCGGCGATCGAGGAGTACCGCGACGCGGGGTGCACGCACGTGATGCTCGAGCTCTGGGGCGACCGGCGGCACGAGCAGATCCGGATGTTCGGCGAGAAGGTGCTTCCGCAGTTCCGGTGATCGACGAGCGGCGACTGGTCGACCTGGCCCTGCGCCTGGTCTCGACTCCCTCGTTCACGGGGTCGGAGGAGGCGTGTGCACGGGTGATGGCGCGCGAGCTCGAGGACCTGGGTTTGCAGGTGATGTGGCAGCAGGTGGAGGAGGGGCGGGCGAACGTCGTCGGCACGCTGCCGGGCGAAGGCGGCGGCCCGACGCTGATGTTCAACGGCCACCTCGACACGTCGTACTCGGGGGACGAGCCGTGGCTGCGCGACATCCCCGGCTTCCGGCCGGAGGGCTTCGAGCGCGACGGGCGGATCTACGGGCTCGGCGTCTCGAACATGAAGGGCGCGCTCGCGGCGTACGTCGAGGCCGTCCGGTCGCTGATCGAGGACGGGGTTCGCCTGAAGGGCGACGTGATCGTCGCGGCGGTCGCAGGAGAGATCGAGAAGACACAGCAGGGCGAGGCGCAGGGCGCCGAGTACCGGGGGTATGCCGCCGGATCGCGGTACCTCGTCGGCCACGGCGGCGCGGCCGACGCATGCATCCTGGGAGAGCCGACGGAGAACAAGCTCGTACTGGCGCATTTCGGGACGCTGTGGGTGCGGCTCCGCATGCACGGCCCGTTCGTCCACACGGCGTTCTCGATGGGTCGGCTCGAGGAGAACTCGATCGTGAAGATGCGCGGCGTGCTCGACGCGGTCCTGGCGTTTCTGCCGGAATGGGAGGAGGAGATGTCGTACGGGGACGTGAGCGGCGTGGCGAACGTCGGTGCTATTCAGGGCGGCTTCGGCTGGCGGGTCTCGCGTACGCCGCACGTGACGGATCTCTTCCTCGACCTGCGCGTCCCGCCCGATGTGCCGATGGCAGATGCGCGCAGGAGGGCGCTCGCCTTCGCGCGCGGTCTCGATGGTGTGGAGGCCGAGGTGTACGTCACGGCGCCGGGTGCCGAGATCGACGAGAGCCATCCGCTCGTCGGTGCGGTCGGAGCGGCGCACGAAGAGGTGTTCGGCGAGCCGGCCGAGCGGGACGTGACGCGCTGGTTTTCCGACGCATCGGTCCTGACCCGCTACGGGATCGCGACGCTGAACTACGGCACATCCTCGGGGCTTCCGGACGCCGAGCTCGGCGAGAACCTCGAGATCGACGGCCTCGTCAAGACAGCCGATGTCTACGCGCGGGCGGCACGGCAGGTGTGCGGATGAGGCTCGTCACCTACGACGGTGGGAAGGTCGGGCGGATCGAGGGCGACGAGATCGTCCGACTCGACGTCTCGGACATGCGGACGTACTTCGAGCGAGGCGGAGCCGGCGATGCCGAAGAGCGGACAGCGCTCGCCGTGGCTGACCTGGAGGCGCCGATCGTCCCGAAGAAGTTCTTCCACACGGCCGGGAACTTTCGCGAGCACGAGGAGGAGTCGAAGCGCGTCGGCTGGTCGCACGCCATCGCGCCCTGGATCGTCTTCTTCCAGAACGTCGACGCGATCGTCGGGCCGGACGACCCGGTCGTCCACCCGGAGCATCTGACGGAGGAGCTGGATTACGAGCTCGAGCTGGCCGTCGTCATCGGCAAGGCTGGCAAGTGGTTCTCGCCCGAGGAGGCGATGGACCATGTCGCCGGCTACGTGATCTTCAACGACATCACCGCCCGGGACATCCAGCGGCGGGAGATGCAGTCGGGCGTCTTCTCCTTCTGCAAGGCGATCGACACCTTCTGCCCGCTCGGCCCGTGGATCGTGACCGCCGACGAGATCCCGGACCCGCACGACCTCGCCATGGAGCTGCGAGTGAACGGCGACGTGCGGCAGACGTCTCACTCGGGCCGGATGTCCGTGACGATCCCGGAGATCCTGTCCCACTACTCGCCGCTCGGCTACACCGCCGGCGATGTGGTCTCGACGGGGACGGTCAGCGGCGTCGCCGGGTTCAGCGACGACGCCGCGTCGCTCTACCTCAAGCCGGGCGACGTGATGGAGGCGGAGATCGAGCGGATCGGCGTGCTCCGCAACCCCGTCGTCTCGTGGGAGGAGGCGCATGGCGAGCCGGCGCCCGAGCGCGTCCGTTGGTAGGTCCGGCCCCGCGAAGCGGGTCCCCACCACCCCCGCCCACCGACAACCTAGGGCCGAATCCCGCACCTGTCTGTGACGGTTTCGTGCCGGAAGCGCCACGGCGAGGACGACTGGGCTGGGCAATGCGATGAGCTGGCCGCGAGACGACGCCAAGCTCGAGCGCGTTCGCGCGCTCATGGTCGACGGGGATCTCGACGCCCTCGTCGTGCGCGCGCCTGACAACGTCCTGTACCTGACGAACTTCTGGGGGATGAAGGGCTACGACGCCGTCGTCTTCCCGCAGGAGGGAGATCCGATCCTGATCTGCCTCGAGGCCTCGGCCGACGACGCGGCTCGGATGGCCTGGACGGACGACGTCCGCTTCTTCCGCGGTTACCACGAGACGGATCCCCGCCCGCCGCAGGCGCGCGCGCTCGATCTGGCGCTCGAGGCCTCGAAGCCGTTCGATCGAATCGGCCTGGAGCTGTCGCTCGGCACGCAGGCCTCGGACCGGATGGTCGGCGAGCCGACGACGTATACGCAGGCCTGGTTCGCCGCCTGGCCGGACCCGCTCGACGCCACGCCCCTCCTCGCCCGGACCCGCGCGATCAAGACGCCGCAGGAGCTCGAGCGCATGCGGTTGGCGAACGAGATCGCAGCGGCGGCAATGGAGCACGTCCGCGGCGAGCTTCGCGCCGGAATGAAGGAGAGCGAGGCGGCCGCGTTGTGGAACGGGTTCGTCCACGGCCGGGGAACCGGGTGGGAGGGAAAGGTGGAGCTTGCGCACGGCTTCTCGCTCGTCTGGTCGGGCAATGGGATTCGGACATTCACGGCGACGGGAGACCGACCCGTCCAGGAAAACGAGCCAACGCTCTTCGAGATCTGGGTCTGCGCCGACGGCTACTGGTGCGACCACACGAAGAACCTCTGCCCCGGCGACTTGACGCCCGAATACGAGCGCCTTCGTGAGAGCCTTATGGGCGTGTACGAGCGTGCGATCGAGCACTGCCGCCCCGGAGCGAGCCTCGCCGATCTCGACCGGCTGGTCAGAGAGGGGATCGCGCAGGCCGGGTATCCCGGGCAGCCGTCACATCCAATCGCCCACGGGGTCGGCGCCCGGGCTCACGAGCCGCCGTACGCACACCAGGCCGGTACGGGCACGATCGAGGAGGGCATGGTGCTGGCGATCGAGCCGGGTGCGTACTGGGACGGCGGCGGCGGACTCCGCGTGGAGGACAACTTCCTGATCACGCCCGACGGCGCCGAGAGGCTCTCACCGTTCCCCGACGGAGTCGTCCGGTGATCTGGACCGGCGCGCTCAACCGGCCGCACGAGCTCGAGGTGGAGGTCGGCTTCTACGACACGACGCTTCGTGACGGCGAGCAGACGGTCGGCGTCGTCCTGATGCCCGAGGAGAAGCTCGAGATCGCCCGAGCCCTCTCCGAGGCGGGCGTCGAGCGGATCGAGGCCGGCTTCCCGCGGGTCTCGGACGACGACTGGGAGGCGGTCCGCCTGATCTCGGAGGCCGGCCTGGACGCGGAGATCTGGGGCTTCTCGCGCGCCGTCCGGGCAGATGTCGAGGCGCTTGTCGAGCTCGGTGTCCCGGCGAGCGTGATCGAGTCGCCGATCTCCGAGCTCAAGCTCCGCGCGCTGGGCGTCTCCCGCGAGAAGATGCTGGAGCGGATCCGCACCGCGGTGGCGTACGCGGTCGAGAACGGCATCCACGTCGCGTACTTCGGGGTCGACTCCACCCGCGCCGAGCCGGACTTCTACGACGCGGCCTATGCGGCCGCGGTCGAAGCGGGTGCTGCCGAAGTGGTCGTGGTGGACACGATCGGCGTCGCGGGCCCGGAGGCGGTCGCCGAGCTCGTCGGCCGCACGCGCGAGCGTGTCGGGCCCGACGTTCCGATCCACTTCCACGGGCACAACGACTTCGGGCTGGCGACGGCGAACGCCGTGGCCGCCGTGAAGGCCGGCGCGCGCTGGATCCACGGCACGGTGAACGGGATGGGCGAGCGAGCAGGAAACGCCAACCTCGGCGAGGTGGCGCTGAGTCTCCACGCGGTCTATGGGGTGGAGACGAACTTCGACCTCGGGCGTGCGCGGGCCCTCGCCGATCGCGTGCAGGAGCTCTCCGGCTACGAGCTCGAGCCCTGGAAGCCGCTCACCGGCGCGAACCTGTTCCGGCGGGAAAGCGGCGCGGTCGCGAGCCAGTTCCACGACCCCGAGGCGATCGAGCCGTACTCCTCCGAGCTCGTCTCCGCCGACCGGGGCATCGTGCTTGGCAAGAAGAGCGGCCTGGACTCGATCCGGATCAAGGCCGAGGAGCTCGGGCTCGACATCCCGGAGGAGCGTCGCGCCGAGCTGCTGGCTGCGGTCAAGAAGCTGGGAACCGAGAAGCGCGGGCTGGTGACGGACGAGGAGTTCCGCCGGCTCGTCGAGGAAGGAGCAAGGAGATGAGCCACCATCGCGAGCTCGTGAATCCACCCGATCTGCATCCGGCGCCGGGGTTCAGCCATGTCGCCGTCGCGCAGGGCGGGAAGGTCGTCCACTTCGCCGGCCAGCTCGGGATCGGCCTGGATTTCTCGCTCGTCGCCGACGACCTCCACGGTCAGACCGCAGCGGCCATGCGCAACCTGAAAGTCGCGATGGACGCGGTCGGCGTCGGCTGGGACGACATCGTTCGCAGGACGATCTATACGACGCAGCCCACCGAGTACGAGACGATCACGCGGGCGATCGACGAGGTCACGGGCGGTGCCGAGCATCCGGCCCAGACGATCGTCGGGATCACGGGACTCGCCGTCCCCGGCTGCCTGATCGAGATCGAATGCACGGCGGTCGTGTCCTGAGCGATCGGAGCTTCGACGCCGTCGTCGTCGGCAGCGGCATCAACGGCCTCGCGTGCGCGGCCCTGCTCTCGCGCGCCGGCCGGCATGTCTGCGTCCTCGAGCGAAACGACTGGTTCGGCGGAGCGATCAAGACGGAGGAGATCACCGTTCCAGGCTTCAAGCACGACGTCTTCAGCGCCTGGCACCCGCTGTGGGTCGGTGGTCCGGCGCACGCGCAGCTCGGCGACGACCTCGCGAGGCATGGGCTCGAGTACCTCAACACCAACCTGCCTACAGGGACGCTCTATCCCGACGGCGAGAGCGCGTTCCTCCTGCGCACCGCGGACGAGAACGCAGCCGAGCTCGACCGCCACCACCCGGGCGACGGCGACGCCTGGCGGGCGATGCTCGGCGAGTTCTTCCCCAACGCCGACCTCGCCTTCGGGATCCTCGCCACCGAGCTCTGGTCGCGCCAGGGTGCCGGCCTCGGGTTGAAGGCGGTGCGCCGGCTCGGCCGGCAGGGTGCGGCCGAATTCGCCGGCCGGCTGCTCGTGTCGGCCCGAGACTGGCTCGAGACGACCTTCGGCTCGGAGCGGGCGCACGGGCTCCTCGCACCGTGGGTGTTACATACAGGCCTTGGCCCGGACGCGGCGGCATCCGGCTACATGGCGCAGGTGATCGCCGTCGCCGTCCAGGAGGGCGGGATGCCGATCCCGCGCGGCGGAGGCCAGAAGCTCGCGGACGGGCTCGTCGCACTGATCCGCGAGCACGGCGGCACGTGCGAGACGGGCGTGCACGTCGAGCGCGTGTTCGCGGGCGGTGTCCAAACGGCGGACGGCGAGACAATCTCCGCATCGCAGGCGGTGATCTGCAACGTGACGCCGACACAGCTGTACGGCGAGCTGCTCGACGGACTCGCGGACAAGGCCAACGGCTTCCGCTACGGCCGCTCGGAGATGCAGATCCACTACGCCCTCTCGGAGCCTCCGCGGTGGGAGGGAGACGAGCGGCTCGAAAGGACGGCGATCGTCCACGTCACACCTGGGCTGGACGGCGTCTCACGCGCCGTCAACGAGGCCGAGCGGGGCCTGCTGCCCGCCGAGGCGACGGTCGTCGTCGGCCAGCCTCTGACGATGGACGAGTCGCGGGCCCCCGAGGGCAAGGGAATCCTCTGGATCCAGCTCCAGGAGCTCCCGTGGCGGATCAAGGGCGACGCCGCCGGCGAGCTCGACGTCGGCGGCGGGGCGTGGACGGACGACCTCCGCGAACGGTACGCCGACCGGATCCAGGCGCGGCTGGCCCGGCACATCCCGAACCTCGAGTCGGCGATCCTCGGCCGCACCGCGCTCTCCCCGGCCGACCTCCAGGCCGCGAACATCAACCTGCGCCAGGGCGATCCCTACGGCGGCTCGCTCGCCCTCGACCAGAACTTCCTCTGGCGGCCGCTGCCCTCGCAGCCCGGCCACCGCACGCCGGTGCCCGGGGTCTGGCACGTCGGCGCCAGCACGCATCCGGGCCCCGGCCTCGGCGGCGGCTCCGGCGCGCTCGTGGCGGAGCAGCTGCTCCGGCCGTCGCTCGTCTCCCGTGCGCGCAGCCTCGTACGACGCTGATGCCGCGCTTCTCCATCTCGCAGATCACGACGGTGGGCCAGTCGTTCGCGGACGACCTCGACGCCTACGCGGCCGCCGGCGCGGAGGCGATCGGGATCTGGGAGATGAAGCTCGCCGACGACTCGCTCGACCGCTTCCGGGCGAGCGGGCTCGAGGCTGCGGTCGCGGTCACGGAGGTGCCGTCGATCCTCCCGCTGCCGTTGATGGAGGGGCCTGCCGACCCGGCGGAGCGGATCGAGGCTGTCCGCGCCGGGATTCGGCGCCTGGCGCCGTTCGAGCCGCCGGCAGTGCTTTTTCTCACCGGGCCCGGCGACGACCGAGAGACCGTGGTCGAGGGGATTCGCGCGATCGCCGACGCCGGAGCCGAGGCGGGCGTCAAGGTCGCGCTCGAGCCGATCCAGCGCGAGTTTGCGCACTTCTGGACCATCCCGACCTCGCTCGACGAGGCGGCCGGGCTGCTCGCCGAGGCGGGCCGACCCGACGTCGGCCTCATGTACGACGCCTGGCACCTCTGGAACCAGCCGCGCGAGCAGATCGACCGCCACCGGGACCGCATCGCCGGCGTCCACCTCGCCGACTGGCGCGACCCTACGCGGAACACGAACGACCGCGTGCTTCCCGGCGACGGCGTGATCGACTTCGCGCCGATCGTGGAGGCGCTCCGCTGGGAGGGCCTCTACGAGCTCGAGATCTTCTCCGACCCCGAGCTCCCCGACTCGCTGTGGAACGACGATCCGCGCGAGCTCGCGCGGCGCGGAGTGGAGGCGCTATCGAGCGTGTTTGCGTAGTCGGCGGGGGCGTGATCGGAAGCCTCTACGCCGCGCACCTCGCGCGGGTCGCCGAGGTCTCGGTGCTCTGCCGCCGAGACGAGCACGCCAGTGCGCTGCGCGAGCAGGGGCTCCGCGTCTCCGGGCGCCACGAGTTCACGGCCGAGCTGGAAGCCGCGACCGACCCGGCCGAGCTGCCGGAAGCGGACCTCGCGATCGTCGCGACGAAGACGACCGAGCTCGACGCCGCGGCCGCGCGCCTCGCGGGCCACTGGCCGGACGCCGCCGTCATGACCGTCCAGAACGGCCTCGGCGCGGAGGAGATCGTCCGTCGCCACGGCGACTGGCGACTGGTCTCGGCCGTGACCTTCATGAGCGGCACCCGTCACGCGGACACGCACGTCGAGTACATCCTCGACACGGAGACGTGGCTCGGGCCGTACGGCGATACGCCCTACGCCTTGGTGGAAGAGATCGTTGCCCTGCTCGTCGAGTCCGAGCTGAAGGCCCGCCCATTCGAGGACCTGCGACCCGCTCAGTGGTCGAAGCTGATCTTCAACTCGACGGTGAACTCGGTGGCGGCGCTGACCGGCCTCCCGCACGACCCGCACTTTGCAGAGCAGGATCGCGTCGAGCAGCTCGGCAATCTCGTCTACGAGCTGATGGAGGAGGGCAAGCGCGTCGCGGCGGCGGCGGGCATCGAGCTCCACGAGGACCCGTGGGAGATGAACGTGCTGGCCACGCAGCGCGGCAGCCGGCACTACCCGTCGATGCTCGAGGACGTCGAGGCGCACCGCCCGACGGAGGTCGACCAGATCACGGGAGCGCTCGTGCGGGAGGCCGACCGGCTCGGCGTCGCCGTTCCGCTGCAAACCGCGATGTACCGGCTGGTCAAGGCTCGAGAAGCGTCGTGGGCATCCGATTGACCGCGGTTACCCGTACGTTCAATATCTACCTCGATCTCTCGAAATCGGTCTTAACCTGACCGGGAGGAGTGAGAAATGCGCAACACGAGATGGGGGGTCGCTGCGGCGCTCCTCCTTGGCACGGCTGTCGCCGTCGCGGCGCTCGCCGGAGCGAGTAGCGACACCTCGGCGGCCACGAGACCGGCGATCGTGATCGGCTGGGCGTTCGACAGCAAGGGCAACATGGCCCCGTTCGACGGTCCGGCGCTCGCCGCCGCCCGCATCCACGTCCGGCAGATCAACGCCAGGGGCGGCGTCGGCGGGCGACCGCTGAGGATCGACACCTGCGACACGAACAACAACAACCCGGCCCGCGCGAAGTCGTGCGCGAGGAACCTCCTCGGCAGGGGCGCACACGTCATCTTCGTGACCTGCGACGTCGACTTCGCGACGCCCGTGGTCCAGGAAGCGATCAACCGCGGAAAGCTCACGATCGCACCGTGCATCGGGACGGACCAGATGGGGCCGAAGCGCTTCGGCCGGGCGAAGGGCAAGCTCGCCTTCAGCTTCGGCAACGTGGCTCAGGACGAGGGATCCGCGATGGCGGAGTACGCGATCAGGCGCGGCTGGCGCACCGCGGGACTCGGCACGAACACGCTGCTCGTCTACTTCAAGAACGTCGTCACGGCGTTCGAGAAGCGGTACACGCAGCTCGGCGGCCGCATCGTCGCCCGTGAGAGCTACGCGACAGGCGCGAACAACGTCCAGACGGCGGTCAACCGGCTGAACCAGCGCCGGGCAGCCGTCTACGTCACGTCGACGGCGTTCGGCGAGCTGCCCGCCTTCGTCTCGGGCTTCCGCTCGCTCGGCAACCAGACGCCGGTGCTCAACTCGTGGGCCGGCGACGGCACCTACTGGGTGACGCAGAACCCGCGGGTCACGAACTACTACGCCGTCACCTACGCGTCCGTGTTCGGGGACGACCCGAGCCGCGCGGTGCGGCGCCTGGCCGTCCAGGTAAAGGCCGCGACCGGTGGATTCGTGGCCGGTCCGGCAGCGATCGACGGCGTCGTTACGGCGATCAGGCGGGCCCGCGGGTCGACCTCGGGCGCGGCGCTCGCGACACAGCTCGAACGCTTCAAGGGCGTGCCCACGATCTCGGGCAAGGTCAGCTTCTCGCGCGCGTTGCACACCGTGTTCGGGCGCCAGTACCGGGTGATCCAGGTGCACAACAACCGTGGTCGGCGCGTCGGGTTGGTGACTGCCAAGGTCGTCCCGAAGCTCTAGGCGGCGTTGGGCGAGCAAGCCCCCGCCGGCAAGGCGGAGAGGAGGCCCGGGGAGACCCTCCGGGCCTCCTCCGTCTCGCGGTCCTTCGAAGGCGTGCGTGCGCTCGAGGAGGTGACGCTCGAGCTACACCGCCACGAGGTCGTTGGGCTGATCGGGCCAAACGGCGCGGGCAAATCGACCCTCGTGAACGTTCTGACCGGGTTCGACTCGCCGACCTCGGGCTCCGTCGAGCTCGCCGGGAGGCGGATCACGCGGTGGAGCGCGCACCGGCGGGCGCGCGCCGGCCTCGCCCGCACGTTCCAGCACAGCCGGTCGTTCCGCGACCTGACGGTCCGCGAGAACGTGGAAGTCGCCGCGCTGGGGGTCGGCGCCGGTGTGCGAGGGGCGCGGCGCCGCACCGACGAGCTGCTGGAGCTGCTCGGGCTCGAGGCGCAGGAGCGGGCGCCGGCCGGCGTGCTGGCGCACGGGGACGAGCGGCGGCTCGGAGTCGCCCGGGCGCTCGCGACCCGGCCTCGGTTCGTCCTGATGGACGAGCCGGCAGCCGGCCTGCCCGAGGCTGAGGTGCCGGACTTCGCCTCGGTCGTGCGGTCGGTGCGCGACGACCACGAGGCCGGCGTCCTGCTCATCGACCACAACATGGCGCTCGTGATGAGCGTCTGCGACAGGATCGTCGTGCTCGACCAGGGCCGGACGCTGGCCGACGGGACGCCGGCGGAGATCCGCGGCAACCTGGACGTCGCGGCCGCCTACCTGGGGGACTCGGCCGTGGTCGAGGAGGAGGGCGGTGGCTGACGCGCCGGCACTCTCGATCCGGGACCTCGAGGTGCGCTACGGCGCCGTCCCGGCCGTCCGGAACCTCTCGCTGGACGTCGGCAAGGGCGAGATCGTCGGGCTGATCGGTCCCAACGGCGCCGGCAAGTCGACGACGCTGCACGCGATCATGGGGCTCGTCTCGGCCCGGAGCGGCATCGTGAAGCTCGACGGCCACCCGGTGCTCGGCCGCAAGCCTGAGTCGATCGCACACCGCGGGATGGCGCTCGTCCCGGAGGGACGTCGCATCTACGGGGACTTCACCGTCGAGGAGAATCTCCGGCTCGGGCTTGCCGCGCGTCGCGGCCGGTACGGCAAGGACGTCCTCGCCGGCGCGTACGAGCTCTTCCCGGTGCTGCGCGACTTCCGGAAGCGCCAGGCGGGCGTGCTGTCGGGCGGCCAGCAACAGCAGCTGGCGATCGCCCGGGCGCTCGTTGCACAGCCGGACGTGCTGCTTCTGGACGAGCCCTCGCTGGGCCTCGCGCCCTCGCTCGTCGACGACGTGTTCGCCGCGCTCGCCGAGATCCGCGAAGGGGGTTTCGCCGTCCTGCTCGTCGAGCAGCGCGCCCAGCGGACGGTCGCGCTCGCCGATCGCACGCACGTCCTCTCGAACGGCGAGTTGCGCCTGACCCTCGGCCCCGACGACGCCGGCGACACGGAGAAGATGGTCGCCGCCTACTTCGCGTGATGACCGCAACGGTCTATGCAGCCGTCGATGCGCAGACGCTGGCGGACGCGGTCGGCCTCGGGGCGATCTACGCCCTGATGGCGGTCGGGATCGGCCTCGTCTTCGGCGTGCTCCGGCTCGTGAACTTCGCCTACGGGCAGCTGATCATGGCCGGCGCCTACACGCTGGCGTTCACGGCTCACTGGCGCGTCGTCTGGAGCATCGTCGCCTGCTTCGTCGTGGTCGTGGCCTTGTCGCTTCTGATGGATCGCGCGGTCTTCCGGCCGCTCCGCGGTGCCTCGCCCGCGGTAATGCTCGTGACGACGTTCGCGATCGCGTTCATGCTCCAGGCGATCGCGCTGCTCGTCGACATCCGCGACGACACGATCGGCGAGATCGCGACCTCGATCGCCCCGCTCAACCAGCCGACCACGATTCAGGGCGTCGACGTCCGGAAGATCACGATCGTCGCGGTCGTCGTCGCGGCCGTCTCGCTCGCGCTCGTGGCGCTGCTCCTGTTGCGGACGACGATCGGGCTGCACATGCGCGCCGCCTCCGCCGACTTCGGAACGGCCCGGCTCCTCGGCGTCCGGGCGAACCGCGTGATCGCCTTTGCCGTGCTGCTCTCCGGCCTGCTCGCGGCGATCGTCTCCGTGATGCTGACCGTGCAGTTTCCGTTCGTGGGCCCGGACTTCGCGCTGCGGGACACGATCGTCGTCCTGGTGGGCGTGGTCGTCGGCGGCATCGACCGGCTCTGGACGGCGACGCTCGGAGGCTTCGCGATCGGCTTCACGACCGGTGTGATCAACGGCGCCCTGCCCACCGAGCAGACCGTCTTCCTCCCGTCGGCTGTGTTCGCGCTCGTCATCCTCGTGCTCCTCCTGCGGCCGGCCGGCCTCTTTGCCTGGGGGAGGGGAGCGGTGGAGCGGGTGTGAGGCGCCTTCTCGAACCGGTCGTCCAGTTCCTCGCGCCTGCGCTGCTCGTCGTCGGCGTGGGAATCGGCTCGACGCTCGTCTCGAGCTCGAACGAGATCTACTTCCTCAACGCGCTCGTCTCGGTGGCGATCGTCGTCGCCATCTACGTGTTCATCGGGAATTCCGGCGTTCTCTCGTTCGGCCAGATGAGCTTCGTCGCCGTCGGAGCGTTCGCCGCGGGAATCCTGACGATCCCGCTGGAGTCGAAGACAGGCGTCCTGCCCGAGCTCTTTCCGCTCCTCCGCGACCACACGATCGGGAACGTCGCCTCGCTGCTGCTCGGCGCGGCGGCCGGCGGAGCCTTCGCGCTGATCGTCGGCCTTCCGCTGATGCGGCTTTCCGGTCTCGCCGCCGGCATCGCGACCTTCGCGGTCCTCGAGGTCACGCACAACATCCTCCGCGAGTGGACCAAGATCGGGCCGGGGGCGACGACGCTCTCGCTCGTCCCGGAGACGACGGACGCCGTCCAGGCGACGGTCGGTGCGCTCGTCGTCATCGCCGCGGCGCTCGCATACCAGCGAAGCCGGCTCGGACGAAGGCTTCGGGCGTCGCGCGAGGACCCCGCCGCGGCGCGCGGTGTCGGCGTCAACGTCCATCGCGAGAGGTTGTGGGCGTTCACGGTCTCGGGCGCACTCGCGGGCTTCGCCGGAGCCCTCCTCGTTCACCTGCTCGGGTCGATCACGACCGAGCAGGTCTATCTCGAGCTGACGTTCCTGACCCTTGCGATGCTTGTGATCGGCGGGCTGACGAGCCTCTGGGGGGCCGTTGTCGGCGCCCTCGTCGTCAGCGCGCTCGACTCGTTCCTGATCGAGGCCGAGCAGGGGGTGGACCTCGGCATCTCGCTGGATCTCCCGCAGGGCACGCGCCTGATCTTTCTGGGCGCGATCATGGCGCTCGTGCTGATCGTGCGACCGAGCGGCTTGACGGGCGGGCGGGAGTTCCGACTCACCCGATGAGGGTGTGCGTTGTGGGATGCGGGGCCGTGGGGGCGCTCTTCGCTGCGAACCTCGCGCAGCTCGACGACGTCGAGGTGTGGGCGTTCGACGTCTGGGACGAGCACGTGCAGGCGATCAACGAAAACGGCCTGCGTCTCAGCGGCGCCGGCGAGGTCGTCGGGCGGCCGCGGGCCACGAGCGACGCCGGGGAGCTGCCGAGCTGCGACTTCGGGATCGTCGCGACGAAGAGCATGCAAACGGGCGCAGCGGTCGCAGCGGTCGCTCACGCCTTCGCTGACGGAAGCGTCTGCTCCGTCCAGAACGGCGTGGGCAACGAGGAGGCAATCGCGGAGCACGTCGAGCGCGTCATCCGGGGCACGACGTTCCCCGCCGGCAGAATCGTCGAGCCCGGCCATGTCCAGTGGGACGTCAAGGGCGACACGACGATCGGCCCGTTCGAACCCCGTCCCGCGCCGATGGACGCGGTCGAGCGGCTCGCCGACGCGTGCACGCGGGCGGGCATGCCGACCGAGGCGGTCGCCGACGCGCGTGGGCCGCAGTGGCGCAAGCTGATCTTCAATGCGGCGACGAACCCGATCGGCGCGCTGACCGGCCTCACGCACGGCCGTGTCTGCGAGGACCCGGCGCTCCGTGCGCTCGTGAGCGCGCTCGTCGACGAGGGGAAAGCGGTTGCCGGGGCACAGGGAATCGAGCTCGATGAGGATCCCGAGACGCTGATCGACTACGCAGCCAGGCCCGACGTCGCCTACGACCACAAGGCCAGCATGCTCCAGGACGTGGAAGCCCGACGGGAGACCGAGATCGACTTCCTCAACGGCGGCGTCGTCCGCTTCGGGCGGGAGCGCGGGGTGCCGACGCCGCTGAACGATGCCGTGACCGCGCTGATCAAGGGAATGGAGCGCTCGTGGGCCGCGTGAGCCAGGCAGACATCGACCGGCGCTACGCGCGGATCCGCGAAGCGCTCGCTCGTGACGGGCTCGACACCGCCCTCGTCTGCGGCACCGAGTACACGGGCTTCGAAGGGCAGGTCACCTACCTCTCGGGCTTTCAGATCGTCCACCGCTACGCCTACGTCCTGCTCCCGCTCGAAGGCGAGCCGACGATCGTCTTCCCGACCGAGGCTCGATACGTCGGCGAGCACGGGACGAGCTGGATCGAGGACCAGGTCTTCGCGGATCTCCCGGGCGAGTGGCTGGCCGACCGGCTGCGCGGAAAGCGCGTCGGCGTGTACGGACTGGACTACGTCATGACGGTGCGCGACTTCGCCGCGATGCGCGATGCCGTCGAGCTCGTTCCCTGGGAGCTCGAGTTCGACCACGCCCGCGCGGTCAAGAGCGACGAGGAGCTCGACTCCGTGCGCGACAGCGTCCGCATCAACACCGAGGGGTTCCACGCATTCCGCGAGGCCTACGCTCCCGGCCGCTCGGCGGCCGAGGTGCTCGCCCCCGCCGAGAAGCTGTTCGTGGAAGAGGGCTGCGGGCGCCTGACGATGAACATGGTCCTCGTCGGACCCGAGTTCGCGATCGCCCGCGACGACATCGTCCTCCAGGACTTCTGTATTCCGTCGCTCGAGATCGCCGGTCCCGGCGGGCACTGGGTCGAGGTGTCGCGCGCGCTCGGCTCGCCGAGCGACGAGGTCGGCCGGATGTACGAGGCGTACCAGGAGTACTTCGAGGCGGCGAAGACGGCGCTGCGTCCGGGCGCCACGGCCCACGACGTTCATCGTGCGGTCTCGAAGGGCTTCCTCGACCGCGGCTACCACCTCGGCCACGTCACGGGCCACTCGATCGGGATGACGATGATCGAGTTCCCGAAGATCGGCGAGGGCGTCGAGACGGAGCTGGAGGCGAACATGGTCTTCTCCATGCACCCGCACGCGATCTCCGAGAACGGACGGGAATGCCTCTACATGCAGGACACCTGGCTGGTCACGGCCGACGGCGGCGAGCCCTTGGCGGGGCTCCCCATGCGGATCTTCTAGGTCTGCTCGCGGATTCGGCTGGTGGCGGTCGTAAGCCTGACGCCCTGGCACTCGTGGTGGGGGTGCAGTTCGTCGAGGGGAACTTCCTGCAGCCGATCATCCAGAGTCGCACCGTCGATCTGCGCCCCGCCGTGATCCTGCTTGCGGTCGCAGCGGGCGCCTCGCTCTTCGGCCTCCCGGGCGCCTATCTCGCGGTCCCTGTGACGGCGGTCGTCTTCGCCGTCGTCGCCTCGCTCCGGTCGGACTCGGCAGCGCCCGGCGCGGTGCCCTGAGCGCCGGCCGCACCGTGCGGTTCGGCTCAGGACGTCAGGAGTCCCACGGCCGGGGGTCGGTCCGCAGGAGCGAATAGAGCAGCACGTCGTGGTTGCGCCCGTGGTTGAAGAAGGCGCCGCGGACCGTCCCCTCCAGCACGAACCCACACTTCTCGGCGACACGGCGTGAGGGAGCGTTCTCGGGGACGATCACCAGGTGGATGCGATGTTGCTTCTTCGTCGCGAACAGGTAGTCCACGATCAGCTGCACGGCCTCGGTCGTGTAGCCGCGGCCGGCGAAGCGGTCCCCGTAGAGCTGGTACGAGAGCTCGAACGCATCCCAGTAGGCGACCGGTTTGAAGAACTCGATGTGCCCGGCGAGCTCACCGTCGGAGGAAATGATCAGCAGGGTTCCTGCCTCGCGCTCCCAGAAGCCGTTCTCGGCGTACTCGCGCCGAAAAGCGGGCTCGGACTGGACGCCGAGCGGGAAGTGAGCCCCACGGTCCGCGATGTTCACGTGGGCCGCATACATCGCGTCGAGGTCGCCCTCGCGGACGGGGCGGAGCTCGATCAGTCGTCCCTGGAGCATCGGCCGGTCGATTATGAACCGGGGCGCGCTTGCGACGGTCGAGACCGCCACGGCTCGGGTCATCCCGCTCGAACAAGCGCCCGCGGCGGCCTGAGGCCGCGGCCCGGCGCGTTTTGACTCACCGCGTCGGGGGTAGACGGTCGAACGAACCGGTCCGAGTCAAGGGGGGATTCCCATGTCTAGGTTCAGACTCAGGACTGCGGCTGTTCTATCCATTCTCGCGTTCGGCGCGGCTGCCGCCGGTGGCGTCGTGGCCGCAACGCAGTCGAGCGACGAGAAGGCGCTCCAACCCACGCGGCAGCCCGGCGACCGCAGGGCCGAGTCGCGGGTGAACCACCTACTGTCGAAGATGACGCTCGAGGAGAAGCTCTGGCAGATCCAGCTGCTGCCCGACTTCCTCGTCACCGAGGACGGGGTCCGCAAAGGCCTCGGCTCGGTCCTCAGCGTGACCGATCCGGCGCGGATCAGGGAGCTCCAGCGCATCGCCGTGGAGGAGTCGAGGCTGAAGATCCCGATCCTGTTCGCCTTCGACACGATCCACGGCTTCCGGACGATCTTCCCGATCCCGCTGGCCGTCGGCGCGAGCTTCGATCCACAGGTCGCGTTCGACGACCATAGGTACGGGGCGCGCGAGTCGGCCGCCGTCGGCCTCAAACAGACGTACGCGCCGATGGTCGACGTCTCGCACGAGCCCCGCTGGGGCCGGATCGCCGAAGCTGCCGGCGAGGATCCGTACCTGAACTCGGTGCTCGCCGCGGCGCGGGTGAAGGCGATCCAGGGGAATGACTACAGCGCCCGCGACAAGCTCGTCGCGAGCCCGAAGCACCTCGCGGCCTACGGCCAGCCGGAGGCAGGCCGGGACTACAACACGACCGACATGTCCGAGCACCGGCTGTGGAACCTCTACCTGCCGCCGTTCAAGGCGGCGCTCGACGCCGGCGCCGACACGTTCATGTGCTCGTTCAACGCCGTCAACGGCGTGCCGGCCTGTGGCAACGACTACCTGATGAACGAGATCCTCAAGGGGCGGTGGGACTTCGACGGGTTCGTCGAGAGCGACTGGACCGCCGTGGCGGAGCTGCGGGCCTGCCCGCCGAGGACACCAGACACCGGGGAGTGCGGCCACGGTGTGGCCGCCGACGGCCCCGGCGCTGCGGAGCTCGCGCTCAACTCGGGCGTGGACTCCGAGATGACCAGCACGCTCATTCGCGACTTCGGCGAGCAGCTGCTGCGGGAGCGCCGGATCTCGATGAAGCGGATCGACGACGCGGTGCGGAGGATCCTTCGGGTCAAGTTCCGCGCCGGGTTGTTCGAGAACCCGTACGCGCCGTTCGAGCCTGCCGAGGCCGAGGCGCAGATGCTGCGGCCGGACGCTGTGGCCGCCGCCCGAAAGGCCGCGAGCCGCTCGATGGTGCTGCTTCGGAACGAGGGCGGCGTTCTGCCGTTCGATCCGGCCAGGAAGACCGCCGTGATCGGGCCGCTCGCCAGGAACCAGCACGACATGCTCGGGCCTTGGTGGGGTGCCGGCCGTGACGCCGACGTCGTCACCGTCTTCGCCGGCATCGGCGAGCAGAGCCCGGGCGCGACGTTTGCCGAGGGCTGCAGGCTCTCCAACACCGAGCCGCCGCATGTCGATCCGGAGGGTTGCGGCTCAGACGCCGGCTTTGCGGAGGCGGTTGCGGTCGCCCAGGCGGCCGACCAGGTCGTGCTCGCGCTGGGCGAGACGCGGGAGATGAGCGGCGAGGCTGCGGCGCGCAGCACGCTCGATCTTCCGGGCAGGCAGGAAGAGCTGATCGAGGCGATCAAGGCGACAGGCAAGCCGTTCGCGGTCGTGCTCTTCAACGGCCGGCCGCTCGCGCTCGAGGACATCGTGGACGACGCGCCCGCGATCCTCGAGGCGTGGTTCCCGGGCGTGCAGGCAGGCCCGGCGGTCGCCGACGTCGTGTTCGGCAAGGTGAACCCGGGCGGCAAGCTGCCCGTCTCGTTCCCGCGCCGGCTCGGCCAGGTGCCGATCTACTACAACCACGAGCCGACGGGGCGGCCCTGCAACCCGGACGTGAAGTGGAACTCGCGCCACCGCGACATCCCGAGCTGCTCGCCGCTGTGGGAGTTCGGCTTCGGGCTCAGCTACACGACGTTCGAGGTCTCGAACCTGCAGCTGAGTCGCTCGTCCGTGTCGCGGCATGGAAGCCTCAAGGCCTCGGTGACCGTGAGGAACACTGGGAGCCGTGAGGGCGACGAGGTCGTGCAGCTGTACATCCACGATCCGGTTGCGAGCATCTCGCAGCCCGTCCGGCGGCTGCGCGGGTTCGAGCGGGTGACGCTGGGCCCGGGCCAGTCGCGGACGGTCACGTTCACGCTCGACAGGAGCGACTTCGGGTTCTACGACAACCGCGGCAAGTTCGTCGTGGAGACCGGCCAGATCGACGTCTACGCCGGCTCGAGCTCGACTGCGGATCTGAAGCGGTCGTTCACCGTGCGGTAGCTCTCCTGGGGCGCCCCGGTCATCCGGCCGGGGCGCCCGCTTCCTCGCCGGCGTCGATGAACTCGCGGTAGCGGCGGCGCCAGTCGTCGCTGTCCCCGAGCGCGGCTCGCAACGGGCCGGAGTCGAGCGGGATCGCGGGCTCGGTTAGTCCCGCGCTGGCCGCTGCGCTGCTCCACGGCCACGCGAAGGGGTCGTCGCAGAGCCCGGCCGCCACGGGGTTGTGGGCGACGTAACGGCAGGCGACGAGGAGGTCTTCGTCGCTTTTCAGCTCGCGGGCGAAGAAGTGGGCCTGAAAGAGGTGCGCGCTTCGTCCGTGGCGGCGGTTATGGGTGCGCGAGTACCAGGTGTGCAGCTGCTGGAGGGCGGTCGAGACTCGGCCGCCGGGCGTCGCGAGGACGAGATGGTAGTGATTGCCGAGCAGCGCGTACTCGACGAGTCGTAGGCTGAAACGCTCGAGCACCAGCGCGAGGCGGTCGAGGAACGTCGTTCGGTCGTCGGAGCTCAAGAACAGGTGGCGATCGTCGCTGCCGTGCGAGGAGACGTGGTAGATCCCTTCGACGAACGCTCGCCGCGGCCGACCCATCCTCCGACCGTAGGGGCGGATCGGGCGGCCGCCGCTCCCCCGGGCGAACTCGTCACACCTTTGACACGGATGCGGGCTTGACACCGATCGGTGTCTGGAAGTGATCTCAAATTGAGCAGGGACCGAGGGGTGGCCGTCGAACGCCGCTGCTATGAAGAGATCAGATGCTCGACCTCGTCGACGGCGGGTGGGTCGTTCGAAGCCGCTGAAGTGGCGCGTCTCGGATGAG
>DASVEW010000055.1:0-29276 GCA_036380355.1 Gaiellaceae bacterium
CTCCACCGTTGCCGGTGATGACGTTGTCCGCGGCGACGCTGTCGCGGGTGCCGCTCACGAAGAGGATCCCGCCGCCGTTCCCGTCGAGCCGGTTGCCGCGGACCTCGGTGGCGGACACGTCGAAGAGCTCGACGGCCGCGATCTGGTTGAGGCGGAGGGTCAGGTTCTCGACGAGGTTGGCCGTCGTCTCGGGGGCGAGCTCCACCCCGTAGTCGAAGTCCTGCACCGTCCCGTTGCGGACGGTGACCAGCTCATGCCCATCGTTGAGGATGCCGGAGCCGAGCCCGGTGCCGTCGATCGTGTGGCCGCCGAGGTCGACGATGATCCGCGGAGCCGCGATGACGAGCCCGTCGCCGAGGCACCCGGAGAGGTCGTTCGTCACCAGCGTGCTTTGCGTCACTACCTGGCCGCAGCTCACGGCCGCGGGGACCGGCGGCAGGGGTGGGCCCGGCGGCTCGCCGGACCCCGGCGCCGCGAAGTGGATCACGAGCTCCGGCTCGGTGCCGCCGTCGCCCTTCTCGCGGCTGTAGAAGCCGTGGCCTCCACCGCCGGTCTCGGCGCCCTCGGCCGCATCCCGAAGGAGGAAGCCGTGACCGCTCCCGCTGTCGAGCATGGCCTGCACCTGCTCTGTGACGCTCCACCGCATGTAGCCCTCGCGCGACCAGGTCCGGCTGGCGGCGCCGGTCGTCTCGGGCTGATCGCTCCAGCTCGTCGAGGCTTCTGACCAGGCCGAAGCCAGCCGTACGGCCTCGACCCTCGTGCCCACGTCTTCCTCGGAGGAGAAGACGAAGAGCCTGGCGGACTCGACCACGCAGCCGGGGGGCACCGCGTCGGGCATCGCGAAGCGGAAGAGAGCCCGCGCGCGCCCGCTCGCGACGCCGGTGTCCACGTTCACGGAGCCGGCGTCCACGCTCAGGACGGAGTCGCTGCCTTTGGCGCTCGACGGACTGTTCTCGTCGAGCCAAGTGTCGGCCACGACGGGAGCGGTGACCGTCGTCTCCACGCACTCCACGGCGCTCACGGAGCCGTCGCCGACCGGTGTGCCTGCCGTTTCAGGCGTGTCGCCGGCCGCGAGAGCGAGTCCGGCGGCGCCGGCGAAGCCTGCTGCCAGGCCCGGGACGGCCGTCAACACGACGACGGAGGCGAGGGCGGCGAGGCCTGAGCCACGGGCAGCATTCCGCCGCAGACGGGAGCCCTTCATGCACGTTCGACCGTATGGCTCGGCGATGAGAAACACCTGCAAACCGGATGAGAAGCGGATCAGCGGACGATGAGAACTCGTTTACTTCCCCGTCAACCGGCACGCGCAAGGTGAGGCTGCGCCCGATGCGGCCTCGGGCGCAGCCCCGTTCGTCGGGTGCCAGGACCCGGACCCCGCTCAGGGAGCGGGCTTGAACGTGACCACGAGCTGCGGCGGATTCGAGCCCGTCTCGCGCGAGTGGAACTGCTGCTCCGCGTCCTGGCTCTCGGTCGCGTCCCTGATCAGGAACCCGTTGTTCGAGCCGCTCGAGTACATGTTCTGGACGATCGCGCCGACGCCCCACTGGCGGTAGCCGGTGCCCGAGGTGGTCGTGACGGCCGAGCCGGTCGTCGCGGGCTGGTTGCCCCACGTGACGCCGGTCTCCGTCCAGGAGCCGTTGAGGCGCAGGGCCTGGAGCGTCCGCTGGCTCGAGGATGCGGAGCCGGCGTACACGCGCAGCGTCGCGGCGTCGAGGACGCAGCCGGACGGAATCGAGGGCAGGTTGAACCGGACGAGCGCGCGGAGGTTCGCGTTCCCGCTCTTCGACATGACCTTGAGGATCGAGTCGGTGCCCTTGTTGCTCGCCGAGCTGCTCTGGTCGATCCAGGAGTCGGCGACCGCCGTCATCGTCTGCGCGGAGCCGCAGTTGACCGTCCCGCCGGACTGGATCGTCCACGGGTAGCTCGCGGGCGTCGCGTCGATGTTGCCGGCGGCGTCGCGGGCCCGCACCTGGAAGGTGTGCGAGCCGACGGCGAGGCCGGAGTAGGACTTCGGCGAGGTGCAGGCCGCGAACGCCGCTCCGTCGAGTGCGCACTCGAAGACCGCACCGGGCTCCGGCGAGGTGAAGGAGAACGATGCGCTCGTGCTGGTCGTCGACGAGCCGGGGCCGTCGCTGATGACGGTCTCGGGCGCCGTCTGGTCGATCGTCCACGTATATACGGCCGGGGACGCGTCGACGTTCAGGGCGGCGTCGACGGCGCGCACGCGGAAGGTGTGCGTCCCCTGGGCGAGCCCCGAGTACGACCGCGGGGTCGCGCAGGCCGTCCACGACGACGTCTCGGGTACGTCGAGCTGGCACTCGAATGTCAGGCTGCTCGCGGGCGTGGCGTCGTCGACGCCCGTGAACGTGAAGGTCGCGGAGGTGCTCGTCGTCGCGCTCAACGGGCTGCCCGTGATGGACGTGTCAGGCGCCGTTCCGCCGCTCGGCGGCGGAGGCGGCGCGCCGCTCCCGAGCTGCAGGACGAGCAGCGGGCGGTTGTTGCTGTTCTCGCGGCTGTGGAACTGCTGCTCGGCGTCCTGGTTCTCGGTCGCGTCGCGAACGAGGAAGCCGTTGTTCGCGCCGGTGTACATCGCCTGGACCTGGCCGGCCACGTTCCAGTCGCGGTAACCGCTGCCGGAGCTCGTCGTCGCGGCGCTGCCGGCCGTCGCCGGCTGGTTCGACCAGTTGACGCCGCCCTCCGTCCAGGAGCCGCCGAGCTGGAAGGCCTGGAGAGTGCGGCCGCCCGCACCCGAAGCGGCGTAGATGCGGAGAGTCGCGCTCTGGACCGAGCAGCCCTGGGGCATCGCCGGCAGGTTGAAGCGGAAGAGGGCGCGCAGGTTGCTGCCGCTCTTCGACATCACCTTGAGAATCGAGTCCGAGCCCTTGTTGCTCGACGGGCTTCCCTGGTCGATCCAGGCGTCCGCGCTCGCGGTCAGGGTCTGCTGCGGGCCGCAGTCCACGGTCGGGCTCTGAATCGCCCACGAGTAGCCGGCCGGCGTGGCGTCCACGTTGCCCGCCCCGTCGATCGCGCGGACGCGGAAGTTGTGGGAGCCGACCGCGAGGCCCGAGTACGACTTCGGCCAGGTGCAGGCGGCGAAGGCGGCGTTGTCGAGCGAGCACTCGAACGTCGAGGGCGCCTCGGACGAGGAGAACGAGAACGACGCGTTCGTCTCCGTGGTGGTCTCCGGCGGCTGGGCGGTGATCGTCGTCTCGGGCGCGGTCGTGTCCGCGACCATCTGGATCTCCCAGGTGTAGGAGGCCGGGGTCGCGTCGACGTTGCCCGCCGCGTCGGTCGCGCGCACCTGGAAGGTGTGGAAGCCGACGACGAGGTCGGTGTGGGACGTCGGCGACGTGCAGGCGGCGAACGCGGCTCCGTCGAGCGCGCACTCGTAGGCCAGGCTCGCGGGCACTGTGACGTCGTCGCTGCCCGTGAAGGTGAAGTTCGCGCTCGTGGTCGTCGTCGGCGACACCGGCTGGCCGGTGATCGTCGTGTCCGGCGCGATCGTGTCGAGGATCGTCCACGTGTAGCTCGCCGGGCTGCCGTCGACGTTGCCCGCGGCGTCGATCGCGCGCACCCGGAAGGTGTGCGAGCCGGCGGACAGGCCGGAGTAGCTCTTCGGCGAGCTGCAGGCGGCAAACGCAGCGCCGTCGAGCGAGCACTCGAAGCTCAGGCTCGCGGCCCCGGTGGTGTCGTCGCTGCCGGTGAAGCCAAAGCTCGCGTCGGTGCTCGGCGTCGTCGCGTCCGGCTGGCCGGTGATCGTCGTGTCGGGCGCAATCGTGTCGAGCACTGTCCAGGAGTAACTCGCCGGGCTGGAGTCGACGTTGCCGGCCGCGTCCGTCGCGCGGACCTGGAACGTGTGCGAGCCGACGGAGAGGCCCGAGTACGGCTTCGGCGACGTGCAGGCGGCGAACGCAGCGCCGTCGAGCGAGCACTCGAAGCTCAGGCTTGCAGCGGGCGTGACGTTGTCGCTGCCGGTGAACTCGAAGCTCGCGGAGGTGCTCCCCGTGGAGGCGGCCGGCTGCGCCGTGATCGTCGTCTCCGGCGCGGTCGTGTCGAGCACCGTCCAGGTGTAGCTCGCCGGGCTCGCGTCGACGTTGCCGGCCGCGTCGATCGCGCGCACCTGGAAGGTGTGCGAGCCGGCGGCGAGGCCGGAGTAGTCCTTCGGCGAGCTGCAGGCGGCGAACGCAGCGCCGTCGAGCGAGCACTGGAAGCTGAGACTCGCGGCCGCGGTGGTGTCGTCGCTTCCGGTGAAGCCGAAGCTTGCGGCCGCGCTCGGCGTCGGCGAGTCCGGCTGCCCTGTGATCGTCGTCTCCGGCGCGATCGTGTCAAGCACCGTCCAGGAGTAGCTCGCCGGGCTGGCGTCGACGTTGCCCGCGCCGTCGGTCGCCCGGACCTCGAAGGTGTGCGAGCCGACGGAGAGGCCGAAGTACGACTTCGGCGACGTGCAGGCGGCGAACGCTGCTCCGTCGAGCGAGCACTGGAAGCTGAGGCTCGCGGCCGGGCTGGTGTCGTCGCTGCCTGCGAACTCGAAGCTCGCGGAGGTGCTCCCCGTGGAGGCGGCCGGCTGCGCGGTGATCGTCGTCTGCGGCGCGATCGTGTCGAGCACCGTCCAGGCGTAGCCGGCGGGGCCCTGATCGACGTTGCCCGCGGCGTCGATCGCGCGCACCTGGAAGGTGTGCGGGCCGACAGAGAGACCGGAGTAGCTCTTCGGCGACGTGCAGGCGCCGAACGCGGCTCCGTCGAGCGAGCACTCGAAGGTCAGGCTCGCAGCGGGAGTCCCGTTGTCCGTGCCCGTGAACTCGAAGGTCGCGGCGGTGCTCCCGGTCGAGGCGTCCGGCTGCGCCGTGATCGACGTCTCGGGCGCGGTCACGTCGAGGACCGTCCAGCCGAAGCTCGCCGGGCTGGCATCTGCATTGCCCGCCTCGTCGACGGCGCGCACCTGGAAGGTGTGCGGGCCGACGGCGAGGCCGGAGTAGGACGCGGGCGAGGTGCAGGCGCCGAATGCGTTCCCGTCGAGCGAGCACTCGAAGGCGAGGTCGGCTCCGGCGCTCGCGTCGTCGCTGCCGGTGAAGGTGAAGCTCGCGCTCGTGGCGGACGTCGACGCCTCCGGCTGGCCCGTGATCGTCGTCTCAGGCGCGGTCACGTCGAGCACCGTCCAGGTGTGGCTCTCCGGCGTCGGGTCGACGTTGCCCGCCTCGTCGACCGCGCGCACCTCGAAGGTGTGCTGGCCGACGCTCAGCTCGGAGTTCTCGTAGGTCTTCGGGCTGACGCAGGGGCTGAACGGCGCGCCGTCGAGCGAGCACTCGAAGGTGAGCGCCGCGGCCGGGCTGTGGTCGTCCGAGCCGGTGAAGTGGAAGACGATCGAGCCCGGCTCGATGGCCGTGATCTCCGTCTCCGGGACGATCGTGTCGAGAATCTCCCAGCCGTGGCTCGCGCTGCCCACGTTGCCCGCAGCGTCCGTCGCGCGGATCTCGAAGGTGTGGTCACCCGGAAGCAGGCCTGCGTAGGTCCTCGGGCTCGTGCAGCTCTCCCAGCCCGCCGGCTGGCCGTCGAGGCGGCACTCGAGCTCGAGCGACGAGCTGTGATTGTCGCTGGCGCCGAACCGGAAGATCCCCGACGTCTGTGTGTCCTCTGCCGGCGGCGTCTCGAGCAGGGTGACGACCGGCGCCTGGGTGTCGACCGTCCACGTCCAGACCGCGGGCTCGAGCTCGACGTTCTCGCGCTCGGAGAGGTCCGTCGCCAGCACCTCGAAGGTGTGCGTGCCCGCGCCGAGGTTCGTGATCGTGAGCCCCGAGCCGCAGGCCGACGGGAGCCCGTCCAGCAGGCACTGGAAGGTCGCGGGCTCATCGGCGGAGAAGGTGAAGGTCGCGCTCGTCGCCGAGGTCGGGTCGTCGGGCCCGGAGTGGATCGTCGTGTTCGGCGGGGTGAGGTCGGCGACCTCCCACTCGAACTGGGCGGGGATCAAACTGGCATGCCCGGCGGCGTTGATCGCCTGCACCTCGAGCGTGTACTCCTCGAGTCCGAGGTTCTCGTACGTCTTCGGCGAGGTGCAGAGCTCCCACGCCGTGCCGGTGCTCTCGCCCGTGAAGCGGCACTCGAAGGTGCTCGGCAGCTGGTCGGAGCTGAAGGTGAAGGTCGCCGTCCGGCTCTCGTTCTGGATGCCCGGATCCTCGGGCGCCTGGTCTACGGGGCCGGAGTCGATCGTCGCGACCGGCCGCGCCAGCACCGTCCAGGCGTGCGTGGACGGGGTCAGGTCGAAGGCTCCGGCCTGGCTGCGGGCGCGCACGAGCAGCGTGTGCTGGCCGATCGCGGCGGTGAACTGGTACGGCGTGTCGCAGGAGCTCCAGGCTGCGCCGTCGATCGCGCACTCGAAGTCGGCGAGCTGGTCGTTCGAGCCGAACTGGAACTGCACCTCGGCGCCGCCCGGCACCGATTCGAGCGTCGGATCCGCGGGTGCCTGGACGATCTCAGTCTCGGGGGAGAGCCCGGGCGCCTCGGCGACGCCGAACGGCGAAAGGCTGCTGACGACTCCGCACACGATCCCGTTCGCCGGGTCGAGCTCGGTCGTCACGTCGACCCACTCGCTGCCGTCGAAGTGGACGAGGTGCGGCTCGTCGAGCGAGGCCGGGCCATAAGGCAGGCACACCTCGACGTCGCCGAGGAACGTCGCCGTCGTCGAGAGGTCGAAGAAGAGGGCGCCGGCGCCCGAGAAGCCCGCGGGGAGCGGCGGAGCCCCGCTCAGTACGGTGAGCGAGGTTACGCCGGCGCCCGTGACGTCCGCGAAGGTCGCCGAGGCGCCGCCGCCCAGGTCGACCTCGACGTCCGTGCCCGTGAGTGTGTTCGTGGAGCCCGCCACGACCGTCCAGCTGCGGCTCGCCGGCGTCTCGTCGAAGTTGCCTTCGGGGTCGACCGCCCGAACCTCGAACGTGTGCGTGGCGGCGGAGAGCCCCGTGTACTCGATGCCGCTCTCGCAGTCCGCGAAGAGGGCGCCGTCGAGCGAGCACTGGAAGGTCAGGCCTACGGGCGGGGTCAGGTTGTCCGTGCCGCTGAAGAGGAAGCTGGCGGAGGTGGCCGTCGTCGGTGACGCCTCTACCGGCCCGAGGTCGATGGTGGTCTCGGGCGCGATCGAATCGGGCGCGTCGATCGTCCACTCGTGCTCGGCCGGCGGATCCTCGACCATGCTCGTGCCGTTCAGCGGCAGCGTCGTCGCGCGGACTTCGAAGACGTGCGCGCCGTTGGTGAGGCCGCTGTAGGACTGCGGCGAGGTGCACGCCGCCCACGGGCTCGTCGCGTCGACCGGGTCGAGGCGGCACTCGTAGGTCGAGCCGGGCTGGTCGAAGAACTCGAAGGTCGCGTCGGGGCTGTTGCTGATCGCGGCCGGCGCGGCGGTGATCTGCGTCGCCGGCGGGGCGATCACGTTCCACACGTGGCTCGCCGGCGACAGGTCCGTGAGCGGCACCTCGTCGGTCGCGCGGACCTGGAACGTGTGCTGGCCGCCCGTCAGCTCCGTGAGGCTCAGCGGCGAGGAGCAGGGAGCGAACGCCGCGCCGTCGAGCGCGCACTCGAAGTCGAGGTTCGCGGGCAGCGTTCCGTTGTCCGTCCCCGTGAACCGGAGCTCGACCGCGTCGGCGCTCGGGTTCGCCGGCAGCGGCGCGAGCAGCACCGTCTCCGGAGCGACGTCGTCGGTGATCGTCCACTGGTGGGTCGCCGGGACGCCGCCGACGAGCAGGTGCGGCTTCGTCGCGACGACCTCGAACGTGTGCGGGTTCTGCGCACCGGCGAGCAGGCCTTCGTAGACCCGCGGCGATTCGCACGGCTGCGGCCCCACGCCGTCGAGCGTGCACAGGAAGGACGCGTCCGGGTCGGTCGAATCGAACTCGAACGTCGCGGTCGCCGAGGTGCTCCCGGTTGTCGGCGGCGCGCTCGTGATCGTGACGTCCGGCGCCGTCAGGAACCCGCTCTCCCACGCGAACTCGGCCGGCGACTGGTCGCGCGTCCCGAACTGGGCCACAGCCTGGACGCGGAACAGATGGGTCCCGTACGGGACGTTCGTGTACTCCACGCCGCTCGAGCAGGGCGTGAACAGCGCGGAGTCGAGCGCGCACTCGAAGGAGACGCCCGTGCCGGAGAAGGTGAAGCTCACGGTCGTGGTGTCCGTCTGGAGGTCGGGGCCCATGTCCGGCGTGACGGTGAGGATCGTCGTCTCGGGCTCGGCCTCGACCACGAACGAGTAGCCAGGATCCGGGGCCGGCGACTGGTCGGTGTTCTCGGCGACGTCGATTGCCCGCACCTGGAAGGTGTACGGCCCGGCCTCGAGGTCGACGAACGCGATGTCGTGGAAGAAGCTGTCGTCGGCACCCGGCTCGCCGCACTCCTCCCAGACCGGCGGGAGCGGGTCGGCGGTGTTGTCGAGCGCGCACTCGAAGGTGAGCTCGAACGAGGAGGCCCAGTCGTCGTCACCGCGGAAGCTGAAGCGCAGGCCCGGCTCGAGGAACTGCTCCGGCCCGATCTCGGTCGCGCCGAGGAACTCGGTGTCCGGCGGGCTCATGTCCTGCACCCGCCAGTCGTGCGTCGCCGGCGACAGGTCCATGACCTGCTCGCCGTTCGAGTCGATGTACTGGTTGACCGCGCGCACCTCGAAGCTGTGCTCGGACGGAGCGCCGTTCTCCTCCGGCAGGAACGGGCCGGCGATGTACGGATCGGTCGGCGACGACGTGCACGCCGTCCACGGCGAGCCGTCGACGGAGCACTGGAACGTCGCCCCGGCCTGGTCGCTTCCGAAGACGAACGCTGCGCTGAACTCGCCGGTCGGGTCGTCGGGCGCCTGGGTGATGAACGTGTCGGGCTGGCCGGTGGTGATCCAGGTGAACGGCGCCTCGCCCGGGGCCGGTGTCGGGTCGACGTTCCCAGCCGCGTCGATGGCGCGGACCCACAGCCAGTGCTGGCCGGAGTCGAGACCCTCGAGGAACAGGGCCGGGCCGCACCCCTGCCACGTGGTCGGGGCGGCGGGCGGCGTTCCCGCTCCGAAGGAGCACTCGAAGGACTCGACGGGCTCGTTGCTGCCGAAGACGAACGTGACGTCCGGGCCGGAGTTCGCCGGGTCGGGCGCGGACACGATCGTCGTGTCGGGCGGGGTCGTGTCGGGCGGCGTGATCACGAGCCACTCGTAGAACGCGGGCGAGATGTCGCGGTTGCCGTCCGGATCGACCGCGCGCACGTGGAAGACGTGTGCGCCGGCCGAGAGACCCGAGACCGTGTGCGGCGTCGTGCAGGCGACGAACGGCCCGCTGTCGAGCGCGCACTCGAACTGGTCGACCGGCGTCCCGTCGAGGAGCTCGAAGCCCACGAACTCGAACGTCGCGGTCGTCTCGGCCGTCTCCTCCACCGGGCCGAGCGTGATTTCGGTGTCCGGGCCGGACATGTCGACGACGGTCCAGTTCCGGGTCGCTCCGACCGGGTCGAGGTTCCCGGCCTCGTCGATCGCCTGGACGAGCAGGGTGTGCGGGCCGGGTGTCGTGACCTCGATCTCCTCCGGCGTCTCGCAGTTTCCGAGGTCGACGCCGTCGAGCGTGCACTGGAACGCGAGCTCGAGCGCCGGCGTGAAGTCGTCCGTGCCGGAGAACTCGAACGTGCTGATGAAGTTCGGCGTGGACGTGCCCTCGCCCGGGCCGCGGGTGATCGTCGTCGACGGCGGCGTGACGTCCGGTCCGATGACCTCCCACGCGAAGACCGCCGGGGTCAGGTCCATCCAGCCGAACTCGTTGATCGCCTGCACCATGAACTCGTGGTCGCCTGCCGCCAGCGGCCCGACGGTGACCGGCGACTCGCAGAAGAAGAACGGGTCGCCGTCGATCGAGCACTGGATGATCGTCCCGGGCTGGTCGGCCCAGAACTCGAAGGTCGCCGAGCCGCTCGTCGAGGTCGGGATCCCCTCGGCGTTCAGCGGGCCGTCGGGCCCGGAGAGGATGTAGGTCTCGGGCGCCATTCCGGGCGACGCGGTCGCGATCGCGAACAGCGAGAAGCCCTCGGCCTCGCCGCAGATCCGGCCCGGGACCGAGAACGGGTCGTTCAGGGTGGTGATCTCGACCCACTCGCTGCCGTCGAAGTGGAGCAGGCGGAGAGGCGGCGTCTCCGACCCGTAGTCGAGCGGGTTGTAGGGGAGGCAGACGACGACGGGCTCCGTGAACGCGGCGGTCGTCGAGATGTCGTAGATGGACGCGGTAGCGCCGCCGAAGCCCTCCGGCAGCGGCGGGCCGCCGTCGAGTGCGTCGAGCGTGGTGAAGCCGGCGGTCTCGACCGAGAAGAAGGTGACGGTCGCGCTCCCGCCGCCGCCGGGCAGCGGCAGCGAGACGACGACGTTGGAGCCGACGGGCGTGTTCGGGTCACCCGTGGGAGTCGCGATCGTCCACGAGCGGGATGCCGGCGTGGCGTCCACGTTGCCGGACGGATCGGTCGCCTGGGCGGTGAAGGTGTACGAGCCGGGCGCCAGGTCGGTCAGCTCGGTGACGGCTCCCGGCTCGCACTCCGCCGGGGCGCCGTTCAGCGTGCAGGTGATCGTCGCCGTCGGGTCGTCCGAGCTGACGCCCAGGTAGGCGGAAGTGCTGATCGTCGTCGCCGGCGGCCCGAAGTCGATCGAGGTCTCGGGCGGCGTGAGGTCGATGACCGTCCACGTGTGGGTGGCCGGCACCGGCTCGAACTCGAGCGGCTCTCCCCTCCAGTCGAGCCCTGTGTAGACGGTCTGCACCTGGAAGGTGTGCTCACCGGGCCAGAGGTTCGTGTACTCCTTGGGCGACGTGCAGAGGCCGAACGGGCGACCGTCGAGCGAGCAGTAGAACTCGGCGTCCGGGTCGAACGGCTCGCTCGTGAACTCGAACGTCGCGGTCGTGCTCGTCCCGCTGGCCGGTGCCGACGTGATCCTCGCCTCCGGCGGGAGGACGGTGAACTCGACGTCCTCCCACACGCCGATGTTCCCGAAGCCGTCGACCGCGCGCACGGCGAAGAGGTGCGGCCCGAGCCCGAGGTTCTCATAGGTCACTCCGGATGCGCACGGCGCGGGCTGCGGCGGGGTGGTGCCGGGCTCCGCCGGGTTGAAGGCGCCGTCGAGCCAGCAGTGGAACGTGACGCCGGCGACGTCGCTCGAGAACGTGAAGGTCGCGCTCGTGTCCGTCGACCCTTCCACCTCGACGCCGGGGCCGGAGAGGATCGTCACGACCGGCGGCGGCGCGACGATCCACGTGTACTCGGCCGGCGTCGAGTCCATGTTCCCGGCGGCGTCAATCGCCCGGACTCGCAGCGTGTGCGAGCCGCGCGACAGGTTCTCGAACTGCTCGGGCGACGTACACGAGCTCCACGACGTCGTCGAGTCGAGCGCGCACTCGAAGCTGAGGTCGGCGGTCGCCGTCCGGTTGTCGGAGCCGGTGAACGTGAAGATCCCGATCTGGCTCAGCGTGCCGTTCTCCGGCCCGGACGTGATCGTCGTGCTCGGCTCCGTGATGTCGGGGCCGAGCTCAACGAGCCACTCGTAGACGGTCTCCTCGCCGACGATGCCCTGCGCGTTTGTCGCGCGGACCGCGACCTCGTGCCCGCCGCTGAGGACGACCCACGCGGCGTATGCGAACACGCCCTCCTCGGTTCCCGCAGGCGTGTTGCAGGGCAGGAACTCGCCGCCGTCGAGCGAGCACTCGAAGGTCGAGCCCGGCTGGTCGGAGCTGAAGGTGAAGACCGCGCTCTCGGTGTTGCTGAAGGGCTGCGACGGCACGCCGGTGTCGGGGTCGATGCGGCCGTCGGGCCCGCTCAGGATCGAGACGACCGGCATGCCGACGACGGTGAACGAGCGCGTCGCCGCCGGGCCGGCGTTCCCCATCAGGTCGACCGCGCGCACGGCGAACGTGTACTGCGCCGGGTCGAGGCCGCCGACCGCGTGCGGCGAGTCGCACGGCGCCCATTCCGCCGCTTCGAGGCCGAGCGGCGCCTCGATGACCGCGCACTGGAACTCGAGCTGGAGCGCCGGGGTCGCGTTGTCGAGCCCGAAGAACTCGAACGGCTCGACCTCGGCGACGACGGCGCCCTCCGCCGGACCGGCCGAGATCGTGGCGGACGGCGCCCTCGTGTCGGCGACCGGCGTCCACGTGTGCGACGCGGGCGTCGGGTCGGGGTTGCCTTCGAAGCCCGGCAGCTGCGGGTCCGGGAACTCCGGCTCGGCCATGTCGATCGCCCGGACGTAGAACGTGTGCTCCGTGAGCAGCATCTGCGGGTCGGCGTACGAGTAGACGTCGAGCAGGTTGAACGGGCTCGTGCAGGCGACCCACTCGTTCTCGTTCGGCGGCTCGGTCCCGGCGGTGACCTGGCACTCGAAGGTGAGCAGGAACGGCGGGGTGAGGTCGTCCGTGCCGCTGAACTCGAAGATCGTGGAGCTCAGGTCGAGGGGGCCGGGTGCCCGCTCGATGAAGGTCTCCGGCGGCGTCGTGTCAAGGGTCTCGACGACTTCCCACTCGTAGACCGCAGGCTCTAGCTCTGCCGCCGAGCCCATCAGCTCGGATTCCGCGAAGACCTCGAGCATGTGGGAGCCCACGGCCAGCGGGTCCGGGAACTCCGTGTTGCCGACGTGCGCGGGCCCGGCGCGGAAGGGCGACTCGCAGGGGAAGTAGCCGGCCGGGTCGAGGCTGTCGAAGCGGCACCAGAACAGCGCGTCGGACGCGTTGGACTCGAAGTGGATCTCCGCCGATGTGCTCGCGGTCGGACCGCCCGTCGCGGGGTCGCCGCCGGGCCCGCCGGTCGCCGGCGTGAAGCCGGGCCCGTCCGTGAACTCGACGGTGACGCCCAGGATCCGCCACGTGTAGGTGGTCTCCGCGCCGACGTTGCCCTCGAAGTCGATCGCGCGGACGAAGAACGTGTGCAGCCCGACCTCGTTCGGCAGGAAGGCCCACTCGAACGCGCCCTGGTTCATGAAGGTCGCGCCCTCGAAGCCGCACGGCTGGTAGCCGTTCGAATCGACGCGGCACTGGAAGGTGACGTCCGGCTCGTTCGAGTGGAACGTGAAGATCGCCTCGAGGAGGAACGTCTCGGCGGGCGGAGTGACGTCGAGGATCACCTCGGGCGCGACGCCGAACGGCAGCGGCACGTAGGTCCACGTGAAGACGGCGGGCGTCGGGTCGGCCAGCCCCTGGCCCATCATGTCGACGGCGCGCACCTCGAACGTGTGCTCGCCGGGGCTGAGGTTCAGGTACTCGGCCGGGTACGCGCAGTCCTCCCAAGCAGTGGGGCTCGTCGAGTCGACGCGGCACTCGAAGACCAGGTCGGTGATCGGGTTCGGCTCGTCGGAGCCCAGGTACGTGAAGCTCGCGTTGCGGCTCGAGCTCTGGACGCCCGGCGTGCCCGGGTCGGCGTCGGCAGGCCCTGAGACGACCCACGTGTCCGGCGCGCCGGGGACGAGGCCCAGCTCGCAGACGACGCCGAAGCACTGATCCGGCTCCATGTTCCCGGCCGCGAAGTTGCCGCCGCCGTCGAGCCCGCCGAGGTTGTACATGCCCCAGCCGCCGTTCAGCTGGGCGACGTTGCCGGTGATCGTGTGCCCGGCGCCCTCGACGTAGATGCCGTCGCCGCCGTTCGAGTCCGCGGTGTTGCCGTCGATCAGCGTGCCCTGGCCGACCACGGACGAGTCGGCGACCTCGATGCCGCCGCCGCCGTTGCCGCTGGCCGTGTTGTCGCGAAGGATCGTGCTGCCGGAGAGCTCGCCGACCGCGATGCCCGCGCCCAGCGTCCCGCTCGCGTTGTTGGCTTCCACGAGGGTGCCGCTCGACTCGCTGACTGCGACGCCGCTCGCGTTCCCGCCGAAGTCATTGCCCTTGACGACCGTGTTGGTTGCGAGCTCGACCGAGACGCCCGGGCCGGTCGAGCCGTTGACCGTGTTGTTCAGCACCGTGTTCCCGTCGCCTGCGACGAGGACGCCGCCCTGCCCGCCGCGAATCGTGTTCCCGCGCACGACGTTGTTCGTCGACGCAACGAGCTCCTCGCCGGCGACGACGCCGTAGCCGCCGCTGTCTCGGATGACGTTGTCGCTGACCGTGTTACTGCCGCCGCCGACGATGAAGATGCCGGCGCCGCCGCTCATCCCGATCTGGTTGCCCTCGATCAGGTTCTGGCTCGCGAACTCGAGCAGGATGCCGCCCTCACCGGCGTTGGCGCCGAGCGTGTTGCCGCGGATCACGGCGTGCCGCGTGCCGGTGTAGAGCGCGATCCCGATCTCGTTCCCGACGAGCGAGTTGTCGCGGATTGTGTTGCCGTCGGCGCCCTCGTAGGCGTCCGAGAGGACGATCCCGGCTTCGGCGTTGCCCTCCACGCGAATCGAGTGGACGACGTTGCGCGCGGTGCCGGGGTTCAGCTGGATGCCGTACAGGAACTGGGCGACCAGGCCGCCCTTGATCGTCACGTCGTCGTGGCCGTTGTTCAGGATCCCGGCGTCGAGACCCTGGCCGTCGACGACGTGGCCGTCGAGGTCGATGGTGATCCCCGGCGCGCCGACGATCAGGCCGTAGCCGCCGCAGTCGACGAGGTCGTTCAGGAGGCGCGTGCTCTGCGTCAGGATCTGGCCGCAGCTGACCTCGGCCGGCACCGGCGCGGGCCCGATCGTCCAGGCGTACATCTTCGTGTCGAACTCGCTGTCCGCGGTGTCGGTCGCCCGCACCCAGAACTGGTACAGACCCGGCGCGAGCCCGGTGTAGGTCCTCGGCGAGGTGCACGTCGGGGCCGCGTCCCAGTCCACCGGCGCCGGCGGAACCGCCGGCTGGAGCACGCACTGGAAGGTCACGCCGGAGGCGCGGTTCGCGGAGAACTCGAACGTCGCCTCGGTCTCGACCGTGACCTTCTCGGGCGTCGAGTCGATCGACGCGGCGAAGTCGCCCAGCACGACGGTCCAGGTGTGGCTCGCCGGTGTCGGGTCGACGTTGCCGGCGAGGTCGCGCGCGCGCACCTCGAACGTGTACTGGGCGTTCTCGAGGCCGTTGTAGGTCGTCGGGCTCGTGCACGTCTGCCAGGCCGACTCGAGGGTGCTGTTGAACCGGCACTCGAACACGATCGGCGTCTGGTTGTCCGTCCCGGTGAAGCTGAAGACCGCGAGGTTCTCGGTGTTCGGATCGAGCGGCGCCTCGAGGATCGAGGTGGTCGGGGCGATCAGATCGCCGCCCCCGCCGCCGGCGCCGGTGCAGCTGATGTTGTAGCACTGCTGCGGCTTGAGGTCGACGCCGAGCGGGCCCTTGTTGCCCTGGGCGATGTTGCCGCCGCCGTCGACGTTCGCCCGCCCGTTGGACGGGTCGCCGACGTTGATGCCCCAGTTGTCGTTGTCCATGGCGACGTTGCCCTTGAAGATGTGGCTCGGCTTCGACGCCTGGATGCCCATGCCGTTGTTGGCATTCGTCGTGTTGCCCTCCACGAGCGTGCCCTGGCCGGCGGGCGTCTCGTCGCTGATGTAGATCCCGGCGCCCGTGTTGTTGCTCGACGTGTTGGCCCGCAGGACGTTGTTGAACGACTGCGACTGGAGCGTGATGCCGGTTCCGTCTGACTCGCCGGCGTTGTTCGACTCGATCACGTTCCCCGAGGCGCCGTTCAGCGTCAGGCCGCCCTTGTTGCCGCTCACCTCGTTCCCACGGACCACGTTCTCGTCCGCCAGGTAGAGGTCGATCGCCGCGGAGTCCGCACCGGTCCCGACGTTGTCGATCAGCTCGTTCCCGCTCGAGGACACGATCCTGAGCGCCGGACCGCCGCTCTCGGCGATGAGGTTGCCCTCGATGCGGTTGTCGATCGACTCGATCCCGATCGTCCCGGTCGTGGTCGCACCGACGAGGACGCCCGTCCCGACGTCTGCGATCGAGTTGCCCTTGATCGTGTTCCCGGTGGCGCCCTCGAGTAGGACCCCGAACTTGCTCGCGAGCTGGATGTCGTTGCCCTCGATCAGGTTCAGGCCGGCGCGGTCGATCCACACGGCCTCGCCGCTCGTCGAGCCGATGAGGTTCTCGCGGACGACGTTGTCCTTCGCGCCGTTCGTCAGCCAGACGCCGCGGCTGTTGGCGACGACCGTGTTCGAGCGGAGGATGTTCCCGTCGACGCCCGAGAGGAAGCCGGGCAGGGGCTCCGGCGGCGGGAAGTTCGGATCCTCCGGCGCCGTCGGCTGCCCGAGGCTGAGACCCGCGTCCTGCGTGTGCTGGGCCGTGACGCTTTCCACGATGTTCGACTTGGTGCCGTTCGTGAGCAGCACGCCGAAGTCGAAGTCCGTCAGGGTGCCGTTCTTGATCGTGACCGAGTCGTAGCCGTTGTTCAGGATCCCGGCGCCGATCGACTTGCCGTCGATCGTCTTGCCGTTCAGGTCAATCGTGATGTTGTCGGCGCCGACGATCAGGCCGTGGCCGAGGCAGTCCCCGAGGTTGTTGTTGAGCTTAGTGCTCTGGGTGATCTTCTGGCCGCAGAACACGGTCTTCGGGACCGCAGCGGGGCCGACCGTCCACACGAAGGCGGCGGGGACACCGTCGGGCAGGGCATCGCCGGTGGTGCCGTTGACGTCGTCGACATTGCCGCTCTGGTCGACGGCCCTGACCTGGAGGACGTGCTCGGTCAGCGTCGCCGGGCTGCTGACCGTCACCTGGTACGGCGACGAGCAGTCCGTCCACAGCGGCTCGCCGCCCGCCATCTCCCCGTCGAGCCGACACTCGAACGCGAGGTCCTCGACGGCGGTCTGGTTGTCGGTCCCGGTGAACTCGAAGAGCGCGGTCGTCGCCACGGTGGTCCGGTCCGGCCCCGCCGTGATCGTGGTGTCCGGCGGCGCGATGTCCGGCGGCGGCGGGTGGATCCACCACGCGTGCCACGCCGGCATGACGTCCTTGTTGCCCGCGAGGTCGATCGCGCGCACCTCGAAGATGTGGCCGCCGTACTCCAGCCCGGTGTACTGCTTCGGCGAGCTGCACGGGCCGAACGGGAGCTCGGCCTCCGAGGGCATGTCGGCCGGCGTGAGCTCGTCGTTCAGCTCCTCGTAGTAGGTCCGGCACTCGAACGAGAGGTTGTAGCCCGCGGTCAGGTTGTCGCTGCCGACGAAGCTGAAGGTTGCGGCCTGGTTGGTCGTGTCGTAGCGTGTTCCCGCCTCGTCCGTGATCAGCTCGCCCGGCGCGCCGGTGATGCGCGTCTCGGGCGCGACCGGCGGGATCTCGTTCTGGCCCTCGTCTTCGACGCCGGCGTGGATCGTCCAGACGTACTCCGCCGGTGTCGGGTCGAAGTTTCCGGCCCAGTCGACGGCGCGCACCTCGAACTTGTGCTCGCCCGGCTCGAGCCCGAGGATCGTCAGCGGGCTGACGCATTCCACCCAGTTCTCGCCCTCCGGAGGTTCGATGATCTCGGGGTTCGGGTCCGGCGGCTCGAGCTCGGGCTCGACGGGCTCGACCGGGTCGGGCGGGGCGTCGAGGCGGCACTCGAACGTCATCGCGGTGAGCGGCGTGCCGTTGGGGCCGTCGTCGGCCGTGAACGTGAGCACGGAGGTCTCGCCGCCGATCGATCCGCCGGCAGGCGGCGGCGGCGGGCCGAGCGGGCCGTCGGTGATCGTCGTCTGCGGCGCGCTCGTGTCCTGCGGGATGAGCGGCACCGAGCCGGTCTCGTCGCAGACGACGCCGAGGCACTGCACGAACTCGCCGTTGCCGGTCGCACTGTTCCCGCCGCCGTCGACGTTCGCGACGCTCGGATCCGCTGCCTCGAGCTCGCCGGCCGCGATCCCGAACCCGGCGTTGTTGTGCGCGTTGTTGCCGCGGATCGTGTGCTTCGCGACGGCGACCGAGATGCCGTGCTCGGCGTTCTGGTTGGCGGTGTTGCCCTCGATCAGGGCGCCGCCGACCGCAGCGCCGTTCGCGTCGAACGCCCCGCCCTCGAGCGAGATGCCCGAGCCGCCGGTCAGGTTCGCGGTGTTGTCCAGGATCGACATGCCGATCCCGTTGCCGAGGCCGATGCCGGCCTGAAGCGAGTTGGAGACGTCGTTGCCTGCGACGACGAGCCCGTTCGTGTTCGAGGCGTCGACGCCCGACGGGTTGAACCGGAGGTCGCTGTTCTTTACCGAGCTGCCGCTCGAGTTCGCGATCACGACGCCGCCGTCGGACTGCTGGTGCGCGACCACGCCGTCGATCTCGATCCGGTCGGAGCCCTGCACGATCACGCCCGCGTCGCCGTTCCGGACGAGGACGCCGCCGAGCACGCGGTTGCCGTGCGAGCCCTGGTGGATGACGATCCCGGCGTCGCCGGTGTCGCTCACGTCGGTGTTCTCCACGAGGTTGTCGCGCGAGCCGTTCTCGAGCACCACGCCGGCGTCGGAGTCGAGCAGCGGGTCGAGGATGATGCCGCTGATCTCGTTGTTGCGGATCACGTTCGCGCGGGACGCGTCGAGGTGGATCGACATCCCGTTGCTCACGAAGTAGTTGTCCTCGACGAGGCTCCCCTCGGTGCCGGCGAAGACCTGGACGCCGGTCTCCCCGTTCGAGTCGAGGCGGTTGCCCCGGACGACGACGCCCGTGCGCCCGTTGTCCGCGTCGAACAGATGGACGCCGGCCAGGATGTTGCGATAGAGGGTCATGTCCTCGACGACGCCGTGAGCCGAGCCGGGGCCCATCAGGACGCCGTAGCCGAAGTTCGTCACGACGCCGTTCCGGATCACGACGTTCGGGTAGCTGTTGCGGATGCCCGGCGTCAGCCCGTCCTCCTCGCCCAGCTCGATCACGAGCCCGCTCGAGACGGTGTAGCCGTTCAGGTCGAGGACGATGTTCGGTGCGCCGATGGCGATCCCCTCGCCGAGACAGCCGGTCACGTCGCCGGCGAGCCGCGTGCTCTCGGTGATCACCTGACCGCAGTGGACGGTCGTCTCGCCGACGGGCTCTGGCGGCGCCGGCGGCGGCGGCGTCCCGGCGGCGACGTACCGCAGCTCGAGCTCCGGCAGCGTCACCTCGGGCGGGTCCTGCGGGTACTCGCGGGAGAGGAAGGTCTGGTCCCCGCCGCCGGGCTCGCTCTCGTTCTGATCCCGGATCACCCAGCCGTTGCTCGGAAGGTCGCCCGCCCTGATCGCGTCGACGTGGTCCTTCACGTCCCACTCGCGGTAGAGCTCGCCCGACTCGGCCGTCGCCGCGGCCGCGCCGGGGTACGGATCGGGCTGGTTGATCCAGTTGAGCGTGCTCTCCTTCCAGGCGTCCTCGAGCGGGACCGCCTCCAACGTCCGGCCCTCGGTGTGTGAGCTGGAGTACAGGCGCAGGGTGGCCGACTCGAGCTCGCAGTCAGGGGCGTCGTCCGGGATGTTGAAGCGGAAGAAGGCGCGAGCGTTCTCCGGCACGAGCGGCTGCCCGGCGCCGGGGTCGGTCGCGTCCGAGCGCATGTCGAGCTCGGTCTCGAACAAATAGTTCTCGAGCGGGTTCACCTGGTCCGCCCAGCCGTCGGCCGCGGCGGTCATCGTGATGTTCGCCTCGTCGCAGTCGAGCGGCGTGTCGCTCGGGTTCTCGGGATCGGGCCCGATGCGCCAGGTGTACCGCGCCGGCGTCGGGTCGCCTTCGACGGCTCCGACCTCGCTCACTGCACGCACCTCGAAGGTGTGCAGCCCCGTGGAGAGGTTCGAGTACATGGCCGGGTTCGTGCACTCGAGCCACTGCGCGGGATCGCGGCTGTCCAACCGGCACTCGAACTCCATGAACTGCGGCGGCGTGAAGTCGCTGATGCCGGTGAAGCTGAAGAGCGCCGAGCGGCTGTTCGTCTGGAGCGGCGGCTTCTCGATGATCACCGTGTCGGGCGGCAGCAGGTCGTCGCCGCTCAGCAGGTAGCTGATCGGGGTGCTGTCGACGTTCCCGGCGCGGTCGATCGCGCGGACCTCGAACGTCAGCAGCCCGCCCTCGAAGAGCTTCGTCGACCACGGGCTCGAGCAGCCGTTCCACATCAGCTCCGTCGGGATCGGATCCCAGGGTGCGACCGGCTCCGGCGGCTCGGTCAGCTCGTGCTCGATCAGCCGGCATTCGAAGTTGAGCTCGCTCGGGATCGTCAGGTTGTCGGTGCCGCGGAAGGTGAAGGCCATCGTTGCCTCGGAGTCCTGCTTCGGCCCGTCGATCGCGGGGTCGAAGAACGTCTCCGGAGGCGTGTCGTCGAAGACCGGCGGGGCGCCGACGAACTCGAAGGCGCCGGCGTCGCACTTGCCGTTCTGGGGCCGCCCGATGCCGCGCTGGTCGACAACCGAGCAGGGGAGGTGGCTCGAGTCGATGGCGAGGCTCCCCCACTGGAGCGCGTGCGTCAGCGTCGGCCCGCCGTTGTCGGCGAGCGCCCACAGCTGGGGATCGCCGCGGCGGTCGCGGACTCCGAGCTCGATCGGGCTCTGGGCCGTCTCGGCCGTGACCGCGAGGAAGCAGGTGTTCCGCTCGCCGGTCTCGAGGTTGCCGCCCTCCGACCTCACGTACCAGTCGCAGTTGCCGCCCTTGATGCTGCCGCCGACGATCGAGTTCTTGACGATCACCGAGGAGTTCGTCTTCGGCGGGATGTCCGGCGAGAAGTCGGACTCGACGACGCCGATGCCGCCGCCCGCCGGCGCCGAGTTGCGCCAGATGGTCATGTGCACGAGGCGGAGCTCGCCGTCGGCGTCGTGGAAGAGGCCGCCGCCGCCCGACGCCGCCCTGTTCCCGGAGATCGTTGTGTTCTCGTACAGGGACTGGCCGTCGGCGTAGCTCATGATGCCGCCGCCCTTGCCGGCGTTCTCCTCGATGTCCCCGTCCTCGGAGGTCCCCATCCGCGCGGAGTTGTTCAGGAAGAGGGAGCCGCGGACGATGATGTGGTTGTCGGGCGCGTTCGCGAGCCCGCCGCCGACGACGGCGCTGTTCTCACGGATGGTCGAGTCGAGAACGTAGAACTCGCCGCTCGAGGTGTTGAAGATGCCGCCGCCCTCGCCGCCGGCGCGGTTGCCCTGGACGAGCACGCGCTCGAAGGTGACCCGAGTCGCGCTGTTCTCCGTGCCGCCGCCGTCGAAGGCGCGGTTGTTCCTGAGAATGCTGTCCCGGAGCACGACGTCGCCGAGGTTGTGCATCGAGATGCCGCCGCCCTCCTCGGTCGCATCGTTCTCCTCGAACGTCGTCCCCAGGATCGTGACCGGGCCGCCGTCCGTGTAGAGGCCGCCGCCGCCCGCGACGTCGTCGCTCAGCTCGCCGTCCTCGATCACCGGGACGCCCGCCTTGTTCCTGGCGAAGGTCGAGTCGACGATCGTCTGCTGGCGCTCGCTGTGGGTCCAGACGCCGCCGCCCTCACCGTTCGACTCGTTCTCGATCACCTGGATCCGCGTCAGCGTCGTAGACGACCGGCCCGACGTCGAGATCGCCGCGCCGTGGTCCGACGAATGGTTCTTCGTGAACGTCGTGTCGGTGACGAAGAGCTGCCCGTCGTCGTCGCTGTAGATCCCGCCGCCGTTCTCGGCGATGTTCTCGAAGATCTGCGAGTCCTTCACGCCGAAGCGGCCCCGAAGGCCGAACCGCGAGACGTGGCCGCCGCTGTAGAGGCCGCCGCCGTTCGCCGCCTGGTTCTTCGAGACCTCGGAATCGACGACGCCCACCTTGCCGCCCTCGGAGAAGAGGCCGCCGCCCTCGGCGCCCGTCCGGTTCTGCGAGATCGTCGATGCGTTGTCGATCGTGACGACGCTGTCGCCCCAGCTCGAGATGCCGGCCCCGGAGTCCTCGGAGGCGTTCAGCGAGACGGTGGAGTTCGAGATCTTGAGCGTGCCGAAGCTCTCGTACCTGGCCTGGTTCGAGATCGCGCTCGCGTCGATCGGGTAATCCGACGGATCGACGAGGACGAACTCCTCCGGCTCGAGCGGGTCGGGCTTGATCGGTCCGGGGTTCAGGGTGATGAGGCTCTCGTCGGAGATCGTGATCGTCCCGCCGGAGACGTTGTTGATCGCGGCCCCGCCGCCGCCGGCGCCGTTGCCCGTGAAGGTCGAACCCTTGATCTCGACTCGACCGTGAGGTAGGAGCTCGAGGTTCGGGGGCTCGGTCGCCCACTCGTAGTCGCTCAGGTCGGCGTGGTTGAGGCCGCCGCCCGCCTTCTCTGCATAGCTGTCCCGAACGGTGACGCCGTCGAGCGTGAGCTTGCCGAGCGACCAGTTCTGGATCGCGCCGCCCTCCTCCGGGGAGAATCCATTCTGGAGGATCACGTTGCGGAAGGTGACGTCGCCGGCGCCCGGATGGATCTCGAAAAGGCGGTCGAGCCCTCGGGCGACGATGGGGGCGCTGGGGAGAGGATTGCCACCGTCGATGACGACGTCGCCGAGGAAGGTCGGTGCCTTCTCGATCGTGACCGGGTCGAGGATCTCGAAGTCGCCGACGTTTGCGGCGTTCTCGTTGATCGGTGCGATCGCGATTGCGTACGTGCCGGGGAGGATGAGGATCAGGTCGGCGCCCGCGATCGCGTTCGCCTCCTGCGTCGCAGCGCGCAGCGTGCACGTGCCGGCGCTCGTCTGGCAGACGCCGTTGCCGACGCTGGCGTCCACCAGGTCGGCCGTGTCGTCGACGATGAACGTCTTCGGGGGAGCAGCCATGGCCGCCGACAGGCCGAGGGCCGCCGCGACGACGGCCGCGACGGCGACGCAGAGGAGCGGGATGCGGCGGCGGGAGGTCCTACGGACGGGGGAGATCGTCCGCGGGGAGCGCAGCGTGCGACCCGCCCGAGAGCGCTTCACGTGATGCCGCTGCAGCCAACCCAATCCCATACTCCCCGTGGTCAGTGTCAGCCGATCGCATCAGCGCTTCGTCAAGGCTGGATGAGAGTTCCTTTATTGACGCGAGGGCCGTTGTTGTCTTCACCGGCACCCGCGCGACCCGCCGGGAGGGCGGCCGGAGGAGCCGCCCGGCCGGGATCGGCGCTCGTCGCTCGCTCTGCAGAGTGAAATTCGGACCGACTATGCGCGCAGCCGGTAGCCGACGCCGCGAACGGTCTGGATCACGTCGATGCCGAGCTTCTTGCGCAGCGAATTCACGTACACGTTGACGAGGTTCGTCGTCGGGTCGAATGCATATCCCCAAACATGTGAGAGCAATTGCTCGCGACTCAACACTTGATCTGCGTGTCTCATGAGCGTGTCGAGCAACGCAAATTCCCGCGCCGTCAATTCCACCTCTTTGCCGTCGACGGATGCACGCCGTGTCTTCAAATCGAGGCGGACATCACCGGCGGCGAGAACACCGGCCTCTTGCGTTCCCGTCGTGCGGAGTCGTGTCTTCACTCGAGCGAGAAGCTCGTCGAAATGAAACGGCTTCGTCATGTAGTCGTCCGCTCCACCTTCGAGGCACATGACGACGTCACGCTCCCGCCGTCCGGTGAGCACGAGGATCGGCATCGTCTTCCCCCGGAAGCGGAGCTCCTGGAGCACGTGGAAGCCGTCCCGGCCGTTGAGGCCCATGTCGAGGAGCAGCAGGTCGAACTCGTCGCTCAGGGCGAGCGCCTGCGCCTCCTCGCCGTCGCCCGTCAGGAACGTCGAGAAGCCGCTCGCCCGAAGCCCCTTCTCCAGGAACGAGCCGATGAGGGGATCGTCCTCAGCGATCAGGATCCGGGACATCGGCCTCCGCTTCCGACGGGTAGCGCGGGATGATGATCGTGAAGGTCGACCCTTCGTTGAGGCGACTCTCGAGCTCGACCCGGCCGCCGTGCGCCTCGGCGATCGCCTTCACGTTCGCGAGACCGAGCCCGCCGCCGCGGTAGCGCCGGCTCGCCTCTCGCCCGCGTGTGAAGCGGTCGAAGATCCGGTCCTGCTCGGAGAGGGGGACGCCGGTGCCGGTGTCCCGGACCCAGATGAGCGCCTCGTCGTGGGTGAGCGCCGAGCCGATCGCGATCGTGTCGTCGGGGCGGGTGTGCTGCAAGGCGTTGTGGGCGAGGTTCATGACCGCCTCGGTGAGACGATGCCGGTCCGCGAGCACCGTGCCACCGGCCGCGTGGTCGAGGATCCAGCGGCGCGGGCCTAGCGCGCTCGCCTTGGCCACCAGCTCGTGGGTGATCAGCGCGAGGTCGAGCGCGGCGCGCTGGACGAAGTCCGGTTGCTCGGCCTCCGCCAGGAGCTGCAGGTCGTCGACCATCCTGCTCATCCGGTCGAGCTCGTCGATGACGAGGTTGATGGTCTGGCGCTGCTCCTCCGGGTCGTCGCCCAGCAGCTCGAGGTGGCCACGAACGATCGTCAGCGGATCGCGGAGCTCGTGACTCGCGTCCTGGACGAACTCGCGCTGGCCCCGGAAGACCCGCTCGAGCCGGTCGAGCATCGCGTTGAAGCTTCGCGCCATCTCGGCGGCGTCGCCGGCGCCGTGCGCCTCGATCCGCCGCGTGAGGTCCGACTGGGAGATCGAGCGGGCCGTCTGCGTCAGCTCGCGGACCGGCGCGAGTGCCCGCCCGGCGATGAGGTAGGCCACCGCGGACGCGAGCAGCAGCACGGCGAGCGTCGCCCCGACCCCGTACGTCTGGAGGTCGCGGATCTCCTCGAGCTCGGCAGCGGGGAGCACGGCGACGACGAAGGCGCCGGAGTGCTCACGGAGCGTGACTCGACGCACGCGGTAGTGCGCGGTTCCGAGCTCCGTCTCGAACGATCCCGTGACCCGTCGCCCCTCGCCGGGCAGGTCGCTCGAGAGCGCCGCCCAGTCGGCAAGCTGCTCGTTGGGGAGCCGGTCGAGCGGGAACTGCTCCAGCTCGTTTCGGTGAAACTCGCCGTTCACGAAGGTGGCCAGCGCTTCCTCGTCGCCCGGCACGTTGCGCTGGAGGTACGCGTTGAACAGCTTCTCGAGATCGGTGAACGGCTGGCCGGTCTCCGGGTCGCGGCCCACTGCGAGGAACTGCTCGAGCTCGGCGATCTCCTGCCGGCTTGCGTCCTCGACCCGGTCGTCGAGCCGGATCAGGAGCACCTCCCGGACCGCGAACGTCGACAGCACGGCCGAGACGGCGAGGAGGATGACGTACGAGGCGAGGATCCTCGTGCGGGCGCTGCGCGCCACGCCGATCCACTTCTGCTCTCGCGCCCTGCTCGGCGCCGCGCCCGGTTGCCGCGAGCGCACCGAGCGAGGCAGCCGCGGCTGCTCCGCGGCCTCGGCCTCGGGCGGGTCGTGCAGCGGGTGGACGTTGGTGCCGTCGGACACGCTCATGCCCGGGGCGCCCTCGAGAGTTCTCGCGCACGCGCACGCGCGCACGCGAGAACCAGAACACTGGAGTCAAGAGATCTGGATATGCGTTGCCCGTTGAGGGCATTCATCGGCCGCATTGGCCCTCCTGACCGCAGTTTGCGCCGATCCGGCCCCCGCTTCAAGTAGCGGCCCTGCATGAGAACTCTCTCATCTCGTCCTTATCGTCTTCTCGAACTCGCGGGCGACGATTGCCGTGTATGAAGTACGCGATCCTGGCGGTGCTCTTCTTCGTCCCCCTGGCCGTCGCCGGGACGTACCTCTCGGACGACCCGACGGACACGGAGACTCCCGCAATCACGCTCCGCACCGACTCCGCGCCCGCCGCCAAGAAGCCGAAGTCGGCGAGCAGGCGCGAGCCGGCCGCCCGTGCGAAGGAGCGCCGCCGCGCGGCCGCGCCCACGACGCGCACACGCCCATCCGCCCCGCAGATCTCGCGCACCCCTCCACCGACGGCCGCGCCCCCGGCCGCCGCCACGCGCCCGTCCGCTCCCGCGCAGAGCGCGGACCGCGATGATGACGACAACCGGGCCGTGCGGCCGAGCGGCGGCGCCAGGCCGGTCCCGATTCCGGCGCCGGCCCCGGCGGGGCCGGAGAGCGACGACGAGGACGAGGCGGACGACGACGATGGCGGCGGAGGAGGAAGCGAGGACGACAACGGCGGCGACTGAGCACCTCCGCGAGCAGAGGGCGCCCTTCGGCTGGGCGTCGCTGCTTCGGCGGATGCCCAGGCGGCTCCTCTCCATCCCGACCAGCCTCCGCGCGCGCATCGCCGTGTGGTTCATCGGCTTCCTGGCGCTTTCGCTGGGCGCCTCGGTCTTCGTCGTCTACGAGGCGCTGCTGATCCGTCTCGACCAGCGGATCGACCAGGAGCTCAGGCAGGAGGTCTCGGAGCTGCGCAAGCTCGTCGACGGGATCGATCCCGCGACCGGGGAGCCCTTCGGGCCACGACCGCGACGGATCCTCGAGGTCTACCTCCAGCGGAACGTCCCGTCCAAGAACGAGGCGCTGATCACCTTCATCAACGGCACGCCGGAACACCGCAGCCGCGCGGTCGTGCCGTATCGCCTCGACAAGGACCCCGTCCTCGTGTCTCGATGGGGAGGGCTACGGACGCCTACCGAGCGCGGCCACGTCCAGACGCCCGCGGGCCGGGTCGAGTACCTGGCGGTTTCGCTGCGCGGGAACACGCACGGCGTCTTCGTGGCAGCCATCTTCCGGGACCGGGAGAAGAGCGAGGTCGACGCGGCAGTTCAGGCGGCAGGTGTCTTCGGCCTCGCCGTGCTCCTGCTCGGCTCGCTGATCGCCTGGCGGCTCGCGGACCGGGTGATCAAGCCGGTGAGCGAGCTGACGACGACGGCCCGGTCGATCTCGGAGACCGATCTCAGCGCTCGCATTCCCGAGCGCGGGCGGGACGAAGTCGCCCAGCTCGCTGCGACGTTCAACCGGATGCTCGACCGGCTCGAACGCGCCTTCGACTCACAGCGGCGCTTCCTCGACGACGCCGGGCACGAGCTCAAGACACCCTTGACGATCGTCCGTGGGCACCTCGAGCTGCTCGGCGAGGACCCCGACGAGCGCCGCGAGACGCTCGCCCTGGTGATGGACGAGCTGGAGCGCATGACGCGGATCGTCAACGACGTCCTGCTGCTCGCGAAGCACGAGCGAGCCGACTTCCTCGCGCTGAGCGCCGTCGACGTCGCCGCCCTGACCGACGAGCTGCATGCGAAGGCCACGGCACTCGCACCCCGTCAGTGGGTCCTCGAGCAGCGCGGCCGCGGGGTGATCGTCGCCGACAGGCAGCGACTCACGCAGGCGGTCATGCAGCTCGCGCTCAACGCCTCCCGGTACAGCAGCGCGAGTGAGGCGATCACGCTCGGCTCGAGCATCTCCGACGGCCACGCGCGCTTCTGGGTCCGCGACCGGGGGCCGGGGATCCCGCTGGCGGAGCAGCGGACGATCTTCGAGCGGTTCCAGCGCGGCTCGGACACCAAGCGCCCGGAAGGAGCCGGGCTGGGCCTTGCGATCGTCAAGGCGATCGCGGAGGCGCACCACGGCTGGGTGGAGCTGCAGAGCCGCCCCGGCGCCGGCGCAACCTTTACGCTCGTCGTCGCGGTCGATCCCCCGGGAGACGTAGGAAGGTCGGCGTGAGCAGGATCCTGGTCGTCGAGGACGAGGCGCGCATTGCGTCATTCGTGGAGAAGGGGCTGCGGGCGAACGGCTTCGCGACCGAGGTCACCGGCGACGCGGAGCATGCGCTCGTGCACGCACGCACGGGCTCCTTCGACCTGATGATCCTCGACCTGGGCCTTCCCGACAAGGACGGCCTCGAGGTGCTGCGCGAGCTTCGTGCCGCCGGGCTCGCCCTGCCGGTGATCATCCTGACGGCCAGGGACAGCGTCGGCGACCGCGTCGTCGGGCTGGAGGGCGGTGCCGACGACTACATCACGAAGCCCTTCCGGTTCGACGAGCTCCTCGCGCGGGTCCGCGTCCGGCTCCGCGTCGAGCACACGGCCGAGCCGACCGTCCTCCGGGCGGGAGAGGCGGCGCTCGACCTGCGCATGCGGCGCGCGGTCGTCGGCGAGCGGACGGTCGACCTCAGCGCACGCGAGTTCGCCCTCGCCGAGGTCTTCTTCCGCCACCCGGGCCAGGTGCTGAGCAGGGAGCAGCTGCTGAGCCAGGTCTGGGGCTACGACTTCGACCCCGGCTCGAACATCGTCGACGTCTACGTCGGCTACCTGCGGAAGAAGCTCGGCAAGGAGGTGATCGCGTCCGTCCGTGGGATGGGGTACCGGCTCGAGCACCAGGAGCCGAGCGCCGCGGCCTGACGGGCCGGACGCGCGTAAAGCGTTTCTCATCCTCTGCTCACCACCGCTTCACTGATTCCGACTACTTCTCGAGAAAAGACGCACGTTGCGAAGAAATGCAGGGCAGGAGCCCTCCGTCAGGTGATCGAACAGCTCGAACGCTCCCTCGGCGCCCCGGTTCGTCTCGAGCTGCTGAAGCAGAGCCCCGGCAGGCGCTCGACCTACCGGGCGCACGGCTCGCGGCGCACGGCGATCGTCAAGGTCTACGAGGCGAACGGCGCGCAAGCGGTCGCGCGGCGAGTCGGGTCTCTCGGCGAGGGCCCCTTCGAGCCTCGTGTCCCGCAGGTCCTGGCGGAGATGGACGACATGGTGGTCCTCACCGAGATCCGCGGCCGGCCGCTACGCGCGGCGGTGCTCGCGGGCGACGGGGCGGCGTGCCACCGCGCGGGGACGGTGCTCGGGCTCTGGCACTGGCACTGGCGCGACCGCGCGCCCGAGGCCCTTCCCCGCCACACGCTCGAACGGGAGCTCGAGGCGCTGCGGCGTCAGGCCGAGGGGGCTCCCTCCCCCATCGCCGAGGCCGTCGCCTTCGCACTGAAGGCGGTGGAGGACGACGAGGAGTGGCCTCCGGCGACCGTCGTCCACCGCGATCTCTCCGAGGAGCAGGTGCTGCTCGGCGACGAGGTGGGCCTGATCGACCTCGACGATGCTGCGATCGGCCCGCCCGAGCTCGACGTCGGCAACCTCTGCGCCAACCTGGAGTTCCTCGCGCGGCGCTACGGTCGCAACCTCGACCCGATGCAGCACGCGCTGCTGAACGGCTATCTCTCGAGCGGCGCCCCACTCGGCCTGCCGCTGCTGCTGACCTGCAGGTCTCTCAGCCTGCTCCGCCTCGCGTGCATCCACAAGGACGCGCAGCTCGCCTCGACGCATGCCGGGGCGGCCTGGCCTCCGCCGCCGGACGTCGCCTCGGCCGGCTAACGAGGTGCGGGCCGCAGGTCGAGTGAGGACCCGCGGCCCGTACTGACGCAACCGGCCGCGTGCGGCTCGCAGCCGGCTGCTGCGGATGCATGGTCGCGGCCGTCGGTAAGACGACCGTGAGAGCGCTATGAGAGTCCCTTGACGGGCCGTCCCGTCAGGCGGGAGGCACGGCTGCCGCCTCCTCGAGCCTCCGGTTCCGGCCGCTTCGCCACACGAGCACGCCGAGACCGAGCAGCACCGCTTCGACGAGCGTGATCGCGAGCCGGTTCAGCACCGTCGCGCCGAGCGCGACCGGCGCCGAGGC
>DASVEW010000056.1:0-15922 GCA_036380355.1 Gaiellaceae bacterium
GTGCGGTCGTTCGCGGCGGGTAGCAGCGCTACGTGTCGCGGGCGAACGCGCTGATCCGGCGCCGTGTCTGGGGCGTCATCCGGCCCGGCGGAATTTCACATCAGGCCTCTAGTTGGCCGAGACGGCGGCGAGGTCGCGGAGCGCGGCCAGCCGGGCCAGCGCCTGCGCCTCCAGTTGACGCACGCGCTCGCGCGTCAGGTCGAGCTCGTGGCCGATCGCCTCGAGCGTCCACGGCTCGCCCTCGAACCCGAAGCGCAGCTCGAGGATCCGCCGCTCGCGCTCCGGCAGCGCGTCCAGCGCACGCCGGACGCCCTGCTTGCGCAGCGACTCCTCGGCCTCGTCGAACGGATCGGCGGCCTCGCGGTCGGCGAAGAGGTCGCCGAGCTCGCCCTCGTCGTCGGCGCCGACCGTCTGGTTCAGCGAGACCGACGCGTGGGCGGCTCCGAGCGCCTCGTCGACGTGCTGCATCGGCAGCCCCGTCGCCTCGGCGAGCTCCTCCTTCGTCGCCTCCCGGCCCAGCTCGACCTCGAGCCGGCGCGCCGCCCGCGAGAGCTTCTGTTGCCGCTCGACGACGTGGACCGGCACGCGGATCGTCCGCGCGTGGTTCGCCACGGCGCGCTGCACCGACTGACGGATCCACCAGGTCGCGTAGGTCGAGAACTTGAAGCCGCGCCGCCAGTCGAACTTCTCGACCGCGCGGTTGAGGCCGAGCGTGCCCTCCTGGATGAGGTCCAGGAAGGGGACGCCGAGGCCCCGGTAGCCCTTGGCGATCGAGACGACGAGCCGGAGGTTCGACTCGATCATGTGGCGCTTCGCGATCAGGTCGCCGCGCTCGATGCGCTTGGCGAGCGCGATCTCCTCCGCGGCCGTGAGCAGCTTGTGGCGGCCGACGTCCGCGAGGAAGAGCTGGAGGCTGTCGGCGGACCCGACGACCGTGTCGAAATCGGGCTTCGCCGGCTTCGCCTGCGCCTTCGCCTGCTCGGCGTCGGCCTTCTCGTCGCGGACCTCGAGTCCGATCGCCTCGAGCTCGCGGGTGAGCTGCTCGATCTCCTCCTCGCCGAGATCGTGCTCGACCGCGAACGCCTCGAGCTCGACGGGCTCGATGTGACCGCGCTCCTCGCCCTGCTCGATGAACGGGCGAGCCTGCTCTGATTCCAGAAGTTCCTGAAGCTGATGCGGTGTCAAAGCGGTTCTCTACGTCCTTTCGTGCTGGAGCGGCAACCTACTTACTCTAAGAGGCCGGTCGGACCTCAAACCTTCTCAATGTATGGGCGCTTTCCTCGTTTTTCCAGGGCTGCAGGGCCGGCATGCGGCCCTCGACTCGTAAACGTGACGCTTTCTCTTCGTATTCCGGACGAACGCGCAGTTCGGTTCCCGCGGAGCGCGGTTAGTGCTCCCTAATCTAGGGAGACGCCGGCCGGATTAAAAGGTTTGTCTGCGAGGTTTAACCGAACGTTCACTCGGCCGCGGCGGGCTGCTCCTCGCGCTGTTCCTCGCCCTCGCCGGCCTCCTGCTCCTGCTGCCTGCGCTTGCTGACGGGGAACTCGAACTCGACCTTGCCGTCCTCCTTCAGGAGCAGCCGGGCACGGAACGGCTTCCCGGCGCGGGAGCGGAACCCGGACAGGACGTCGCGCGTCTTCCCCTCCTCGAGGAGCTGGCGGGCAATCTCGGGCGTCAGCGTCCGGCCCGCGACGCGCTTCCAGATCACGAAGCCGCAGCCCGGCTCCTCTCGGCTCTTCCAGCTCGTGCAGCCGTAGGCGCGTGAGTTCTCCTTGATGATCTCGCCGGTCTCGGCGCCGCACTTCGGGCAGAGACCGAGCTCGACCCGCTCCACCCTGATCTTGTCGTCGGGCAGGTTCGCGATCTCCTCGACCGTCGTCTTCGCAAAGCCGGCGATCTCGTCCATGAACGACGAGCGGTCGCCGTTGCCGTGCTCGATGTCCATCAGCTGCTTCTCCCAGTCGCCGGTCAGCTCGGCGGACGTGATCGGGTGCTCCTCGAGCATCGTGACCACGCTCATCCCCTTCGGCGTCGGCTGGAGGTCCTTGCCGGCCCGCTCGATGTACTCGCGGCGGATCAGCGTCTCGATGATCTCTGCGCGCGTGGCCGGCGTGCCGAGCCCGCGCTCCTTCATCGCCTCTCGGAGCTCCTCGTCGTCGACGAGCTTGCCGGCGGTCTCCATGCTGGAGAGCAGCGTCGCCTCGGTGTAGCGCGGCGGCGGCTTCGTCTCCTTCGCCTCGGCCTCGGCCTCGACGCACTTGACCTCCTGGCCCTGCTGGAGCTCGGGCAGCTCGCCCTCGCCCTCCGCGTCCTCGTCCTGCTTCGACTGGTCGGTCGCCTCGACGCCGTAGACGCCGCGCCACCCCGCCTCGAGCGTGACCTTGCCGCGCGTGCGGAAGCGCTCGCCCTCAACCTCCGTGACGACGGTGGTGCGGGCGTAGCGGGCCGGCGGGTGGAAGACGGCGAGGAAGCGGCGGGCGACGAGGTCGAAGATCCGGCGCTCGTCCGGCGTGAAGCTCGAGACGTCGTGCCTGATGTCCGTCGGGATGATCGCGTGGTGATCGTCGACCTTGGCGTCGTTGACGACGCGCTGGAGCGGCAGCTGGTCGAGCCCCGCGACGTACCGGGCCCCGGCCGCATACTCGCCGATCGGCTCCAGCGTCCTGGCCGTCGGCTTCAGTTGCGGGACGAGGTCGCCGGACAGCCAGCGCGAGTTCGTCCGGGGGTACGTGATCGCCTTCTTGCCCTCGTACAGCGACTGGGCGGCGCTCAGCGTCCGGCGGGCCGAGAACCCGTAGCGGCGGTTCGCGTCCCGCTGCAGCGCGGTGAGGTCGTAGAGGAGCGGCGCGCGCTCGGACTGCTCCTTGCGCTCCACCGACTCGACGCGGCCCGTCTTGCCCGTGACCTTCTCGACGACCTCGTCGGCGCGCTTGCCGTCCTTGAGCCGGTTCTCCTCGCCCTCGAACCAGAGACCCTCGTACCGGGGGTCGAAGGTGGCGTGCACGAGCCAGTAGGGCTCCGGCGTGAACGCCTGAATCTCGCGCTCGCGCTTGACCATCATGGCGAGGGTCGGGGTTTGCACGCGGCCGAGCGAGACCACGCCGGCGCCCCAGCCGCGGCGCACCGTTGCGGCGCGCGTCGCGTTCATCCCGACCAGCCAGTCGGCCTCGGAGCGAGACCGGGCGGCGTCCCGAAGCGGCTCGACCTGGGTCGACGGGCGCAGCCTCTCGAAGCCGTCGCGGATCGCCGCCTTCGTCATCGAGTTGATCCAGAGGCGGTCGACGGGCTTGTCGACGCCGGACGTCTCGTAGATGTGCGTGAAGATCAGCTCGCCCTCGCGCCCCGCGTCGCACGCGTTGATGACCCGGTCGACGTCCGTTCGCTTCAGCAGCTTGTGGATCAGGTTGAGCTGGGTCGCCGACTTCTTGTCCCGCGGCCGGACCTTGAACTCCTCCGGGATGATCGGAAGGTTGTCCAGCTTCCACGACTTCCAGGCAGGGTCGTAGTCCTCCGGATCGGAGAGCTCCAGCAGGTGCCCGACGGCGAACGTGACCACGTAGTCGTCGGACTCGTAGAAGTTCTTGTGCTCGTCGAACGAGCCCGGCAGCGACCCGACGATGTCACGGGCAACCGAGGGCTTTTCGGCGATGACCAGGGTCTTCATCGCGGGACACCGTAGCGGAGCCTGTCAACCACGCCAGGCCTCGGAGAGGGATACTGCGCGGCCGTGAATTCGCGCATGTACCACTTAGTCGGCGCAGTTTCGGCAGGCCCGATTCGCCGGATTTTCCGCTTCCGTAGCAAGGGTGAGGAGAACCTTCCACGGGAGGGTGGCTTCGTCCTCTCCGCCAACCACAGCTCGAATCTCGACCCGTGGCCCCTGGGGATTCCGCTGTACCCCGACCGGCAGCTGCGGTTCATGGCGAAGTCGGAGATGTACGTGCCGCCGCTCAAGTGGATCCTCGAGCCCGCCGGCGCGTTTCCGGTGCGCCGCGGGATGGGCGACGAGAAGGCGATCCGCAAGGCCGTCGAGCTCGCCAAGGCCGGCGAGGTCGTCGCGATCTTCCCCGAGGGCACGCGGCGCCACAAGGGCGTCGTCAAGAAGCACAAGGCGAGGCCACGGACCGGGGCCGCGCGTGTCGCGCTCGAGGCCGGGGTTCCGTTGGTGCCGGCGGCAATCGGCGGTACGGAGCGCCTCATGAGGCTGGGACCGCTCCGCGTCGCCTACGGGCCGCCGATCGACCTCTCGGACCTCGACGGCGACGACATCCGCCGCAGCTCCAAGATCGCCACCGAGCGGCTGATGGAGGCCATCCACGAGCTCGAGAAGACGTTGTGAGCCGCCCGCTGCTCGTCGTCGACGGGGACTCCTTGGCGCATCGCGCCTACCACGGGATCCCGAAGTCGGTCAACCTCAACGCGGTCGTCGGGTTCACGAACATGCTCGTGCGGCTCTGGGAGTCGGAGCAGCCGCGCGCCGTGCTCGTCGGCTGGGACACGCTCACCGTTCCGACGTACAGGCACGAGGCGCTCGCGGGCTATCAGGCGGGCCGTGTGTTCGACCAGAGCCTGCTCGACCAGCTCGACATGCTCCCGGAGCTCGTCCATGCGTTCGGCTTCGCGGCGGCGAAGGGCGACGGCTACGAGGCCGACGACTTCCTGGGCGCGGCCGTGAGGTTCGAGGAGGAGCGCGGCGGGACGGCCGTCGTCGCCACCTCCGACCGCGACTCGTTCCAGCTCGTCAGCGACCGGACGACGGTGATCACGCCGGTGCGCGGGGTCTCGGAGCTCGCGCGGATCGGCCCCGCCGAGGTCCGCGAGCGCTACGGCGTCGAGCCGGCGCAGGTCCCGGACTTCATCGCGCTGCGCGGCGACCCGTCCGACCGGATCCCTGGCGCCCCCGGGGTCGGGCCGAAGACGGCCGCGTCGATCCTCAACCAGTACGGCTCGCTGGACGCGGCGTTCGAGGCCGGACGGTTCCCCAACCTCCGGGAGGAGTTGGAGCTCTACAGGCGAATTGCCACCCTCGACGCCTCCGCTCCACTCCCTCCCCTCCAGGATCAGTCCCCTGCGTGGGCGGAGGCGTCCTCCCTCCTCGACTCGTGGGGCCTCGGCAACCTCGCCGGCCGCATTGCTGCTCGTTCGGCATAGCACGCCGGAGCTCGAGCCGTCCGTGCCGTCGGACGAGTGGCGGCTGAGCGAGGAGGGACGACAGCGGTGCGGGCAGTTGGCCGAGCGGCTGGCCGGGTACGAGCCCGTCGTGCTGCTCTCGAGCACGGAGCCGAAGGCGCGGGAGACCGCCGAGCTCCTCGCCGGGCGGCTCGGGCTCGAGGTTCGGCTCTCGGCCGGGCTGCGCGAGACCGCGCGCCGGACCGTCGGGTGGCTCCCGCGCGAGCAGCTGGACCGCGGGATCCGTGCGCTCTTCGAGCGGCCGGACGCGATCGTGTTCGGGGAGGAGAGCGCGGCCGCGGCGCTCACCCGATTCCAGGAGACGGTCGCGGGACTGCCCGAGCCGTCCGTGGTCGTCACGCACGGGACGGTGCTCAGCCTCTACGTCGCGGCGCGGACCGGGCGCGATGGCTACGAGATCTGGCGGAGCCTGGAGCTGCCGGACGTCGTCGAGGTGTAGCGGCCGCCGATGGAGCTCGTCAGCCACGCGGACATGGCCCGGCTCCACCCGACGGGCAACCATCCAGAGCGGCAGGAGCGGCTGCGCGTCCTGCAAGGGCGGTTCTCGTTCCGGGAGGCCGCGCCCGCGTCCGAGGAGGACATCCTCCGGTGCCACACCGCGGAACTCGTCGAGCTCGTGCGTGGGATCGACCGGCCGACGGTGATCGGGTACGACACGGTCGCCTCGGAGACGACCTACGAGGCTGCGCTGCTCGCCGCCGGCGCGTCGATCGAGGCGGTTCGACTGACGCTCGCGCCGGGGTCTGACCCCACGCTCGCCGCGGCTCGTGGAGCAGAGCCGCGCGACGACCCGGGGTCTGACCCCACGCGCCGGCCGGGCGGCTTCGCGCTCGTGCGCCCGCCGGGCCACCACGCCACGGCCGACACGGTCATGGGCTTCTGCTTCTTCAACAACGTCGCGGTCGCGGCCCGGTACGCGCAGTCCGAGCTCGGCGTCGGGAGGGTCGCGATCGTCGACTTCGACGTCCACCACGGCAACGGGACGGAGGACATCTTCCGAGAGGACCCGAGCGTCCTCTACGTGTCGATGCACCAATGGCCCTTCTATCCCGGCACCGGCGGGCCCGACGACCAGGGCGACACGCTCGTGAACGTCGCGCTGCCCGCCGGGTCGACGGACGAGGACTACCTCCGCGCCTGGGACGAGCAGGTCGAGCCGGCCGTTCGCGGGTTCGTACCCGACCTCGTTCTCGTCTCCGCCGGCTTCGACGCGCACGAGCAGGATCCGCTTGCCGAGATGTTCGTCACCGAGGCCGGATTCCGGGAGCTCTCCCGCCGCTCGGCGGCCTTCGCCCCGACCGCCGCCGTGCTCGAAGGCGGCTACGACCTCGAGACGCTGCCGGCGCTCGTCCAGGCGGCGCTCGAAGGATTCACCGCCTGATCCGGCCCGAGAAGCCCGACGGCCGGCTTGCGCCGGCCGTTTCGGTAAGGAGGAAGAGCCACCGCCCTCGACGCGATCTCGCCGCGATCTCGCGAGAGAGAGGAGTTGCTCTCAGTATCGGCGGGGTCGGAGCGCGCGGCGTCGCCCCGGCGGGGCGATCCTCACTCACCCACGCCGGGTGACTACGCGGCCTGGGCGCGCGCCGAGGCGAGGAGCTCGAGCGCCTCGCGGCGCGACGAGACCTGGAGCTTCCGCAAGAGGCTCTTGACGTGTGAGCGGACCGTGTGCTCCGAGATGAAGAGGCGCTTTGCGATCTGGTCGGTGCCGAGGTGGTCGTCCAGGAGCAGGAGGACCTCGAGCTCACGGGCGCTGAGCCTCCGCGCCACCGACTCCGGAACCCCGGCGTCGGTCGGCCCGCCGTTCCGCACCTGCTCCAGCAGCCGGCGCGCGACGGCGCCGGACAGCGCCGCCTCTCCGCGCGCGGCTCCGTGGAGGAAGTCCACCAGGCGCTCGGGCGGTTCGGTCTTGAGCAGATAGCCCGCTGCGCCGCCGCGAATCGCGGCGAGCAGGTTCGCCTCGTCGCCGGACGCCGTCAGGACGACAACCTCGCAGTCGGGCGCCGCGGTGCGCAGCAGTGGGAGCGCGCTGAGGCCGTCGAGATCGGGCATCGAGAGGTCGAGCAGGACGAGGTCCGGCTGAAGCTCCCGTGCCCGCTCGATCGCCTCCTGGCCGCCGCCTGCCTCGCCGACGATCTCGAACCCGTGCCCGGCGAGCAGCGCGGCGAGCCCGTCGCGGGTCAATGGGTGGTCGTCCACGATCAGCATGCGCGGCTGCATCTGCGGCCCTTATCGGCAGGGGGCGTCCTGCCGACAAGAGGGAAATGCGGCGTGACGACCGTGACGCCTACCAGGCGTGGCTCGTCGGCGAGCTCCTGCTCGTCGGCCTGCTCGGGGCTGCCCTCGCGCTCTTCCTCGCCTACCCCGACCTGCGCTCGACATACGAGCTGCCGAACCTGCGCCTGGCCCTCGATACCGGCATCGTGCTGGCGGCAACCATCGTCGCCGTCCTCGCGGGAGTTCGGTTCTCGGTCGAAGGCCGCCGCCTGGACCTCCTGCTCTGCGCGGGGTTCGCGACGGCGGCCGGGAGCGGGCTCTTCTTCGCGGTGTGCCCGGTGCTCGGCGGGGACCCCGTCGGGACGCCGGAGGCGTGGGGCGGCGTCGCGGGGCGCACCTTCGCGCTCGGCCTGATCGCGGCCGCGTCGTTTGCCCGGGGCCGGACGGCGGAGGGCCGCTGGGCGCTTCGGCTCGCGCTCGTCCTGGTCGGGATCTCGCTCGTCGGGACCTGGCTGCTGGCGCGAGCCCTCGGCGACACGCTTCCCGATCTCCAGTCCGGCGCCGATCTTCCCGCGCTGATGATCGTGGCGCTCGCCCTGCAGGGCCTGCTCAGCCTCGTTGCAGTGAGCGGCTTCGGCCTCCGCTACCGCCGGTACGGAGAGGATCTCGACCGCTGGCTCGCGCTCGCGGCGACGCTGATGCTCTCGGCCGACCTCCACTACGTCTTCACCCCTGTCATGGCGAGCGGGGTCGTCTCCCAGGGCGACTTCCTGCGACTCCTCTCGTACGGGCTCCTGCTCGCGGGCGTCTGGCGCGCGATCCGGTTCGCCGAGTTCGGGCGCGCGGTCGCCGAAGAGCGCGCCCGCGTCGCACGCGACATCCACGACGGCCTCGCCCAGTACCTCTTCACGATCTCGACACACGCGGCCATGCTCGAGCGCGGATCGGCGCCGGAGGGCACCCTCGGCCGGCTCAGGTCGGCTGCGCAGCTCGCCCAGCAGGAGGCACGGTTCGCGATCCTCGCCCTCTCGTCGGCGAGCGGAAATGCGCCGTTCGACGCCGCGCTGCGGCGCTACCTCGACGTGCTGACCGCTGACGGCGAGCTGGCCGTCGAGCTCGAGGTCGACCCCGGCGTCGTGCTCGCCCCCGACGAGCAGATCGAGGTCTTCCGGATCGTCCAGGAGGGGCTGGCGAACGTCCGTAAGCACGCGGGCGCGACGCAGGCCGAGGTCTGGATCGGCCGGGACGGGACGAAGCGGCTCGTACGGATCCGCGACGACGGCGCCGGCTTCACGCAGGCCGAGAACGGCGCAGGCCAGGGCCTGAAGAACATGAAGACCCGCGCCGCGTCGATCGGCGGCGCATTCGGATTCGTCTCGGCGCCCGGGCGAGGGACGGCGGTCGAGGTCGTGCTCCGGGCCTAGTCCGTGTCGCCTGCTTCGCTCTCGCTGTCGCTCTCGACGACGACGACCTCGTAGTTCGCGTCGAGGCGGACGTCGACCGTCGAGCCGTCGGTCTTCGTCACCTCGACCTCCCAGGTCGCGCCGTCCTCGGAGTCCCGCTCGACCGCGTTGGCCGTGCCGCCGCCGAGGTGGGCGAGCGCGGCCTGCCGAGCGCGGTCAGCGCCGGGCCCCGTCGCCTGCACGTCACCGTCGTCGCCGTTGGCATACGCATACGCGCCGCCGCCGGCTCCGACCGCCACGACGGCGATTCCGATCGCGAGCAATGTCTTGTTCCTGATCATGGGGGCGAGGCTATCGAGGCGATGTGAAACGACGATGAGAGCGGGCTCTCATCCGACTCTCATGCGCGCCCTGCCACGATTCGTCCATGCGTGTCCTGGTCGTTGAGGACGAGCCCAAGATGGCCGGGCTGATCCGCCGCGGCCTGGCGGAGGAGGGCTACAGCGCGGACATCGCCGCCACAGGTGACGACGCGCTCTGGATGGCGCAGGCCACGGATTACGACGCGATCGTCCTCGACGTCCTGCTCCCCGGCCGGAACGGGTTCGACGTCTGCCGGGAGCTGCGAAAGGCAGGGACGTGGTCACCCGTGCTGATGCTGACTGCCCGCGACTCGGTCGAGGACCGCGTCGCCGGGCTCGACGCGGGCGCGGACGACTACCTGACGAAGCCGTTCTCCTTCGCGGAGCTCCTGGCGAGGCTCCGCGCGCTCGCCCGCCGTCCGGCCGTGGAGCGCCCGGCGGTGCTCGAGGTGGGAGACCTGCGGCTCGACCCGGCGACGCAGCAGGCCTGGCGCGACGGCACGGAGCTGCAGCTCTCGACGAAGGAGTTCCGCATGCTCGAGGCGTTCATGCGCCGGCCGGGCCATGTCCTCTCGCGGCTCTACCTGCTCGAGCACTGCTGGGACTACGGCTACGAGAACCGCTCGAACGTGGTGGACGTCTACGTCCGCTACCTGCGCGAGAAGATCGACCGCCCCTTCGGCCGGAGCTCGATCGAGACGGTGCGTGGGGCCGGCTACCGGCTGCGAGACGGATGAGCGGGCTACCGATCCGCGCACGGTTGATGCTCGCCTTCACGGCGGCGATGGCGATCGTGCTGGCGGCGACCGGCGCGTTGGTCTACCTCCGGCTGGAGTCGGCGCTCGACGAGAGCATCGCCGAGACGCTCGAAGCCCGGCTCGCCGACGCCACCGCGCTTGCGCGGACGGGGGAGACCGGGCGCCGGGCGGACGATGAAGGATTCACCACGATCGTGGGCGGACGCGGCAGCGCGCTCCCGGAGGATCGCGTCGAGGGAGGCATGCGGATCACCGGTGCGGTCGTGGAGACGGCCCTCGGCGCCAGGACCGTTCTCGTGGGGGCGTCACTCGAGGACCGCGACGAGGCTCTCGACGAGCTGCTGGCGCAGCTCCTCGTCGTGGCGCCGATCGCGCTGCTTCTGACCTCCCTGCTCGGCTACTGGCTCGCCGGCGCGGCGCTCCGCCCGGTCGAGGCGATGCGCACCGAGGCGGCCGCGATCTCGGGCTCGGAGCCCGGGCGCCGGCTGCCTTCCGGCCGGGCGCGCGACGAGATCACCCGCCTGTCCGAGACGCTGAACGAGATGCTCGAGCGGCTCGAGCGCGCGATCGCGCGCGAACGGAGCTTCGTCTCGGACGCGAGCCACGAGCTCCGCACGCCTCTGGCACTCCTCAAGGCCGAGCTGGAGCTGGCTTTGCGAAAGCCGCGCACTGAGGAGGAGCTGGAGGACGCGATTCGCTCAGCGGCCGCCGAGACCGATCGGCTCGTGCGGCTGGCCGAGGATCTGCTCGTCCTCGCGCAGGCCGACGACGGCCGCCTGCCGCTGCGCCGGGAACGCGTGCGCGCCGACGACGTGCTCGGTGCGGTGCGTGACGCATTCCGGCCCCGCGCGGAGGCCGCGGGCCGCGCGATCGAACCGGGCGCCGCGGACGACATCGTGCTCCGGGCAGACCGGCTCCGCCTGGAGCAGGCGCTCGGCAACCTCGTCGACAACGCCTTGCGCCACGGCTCCGGGACGATCCGTCTCGACGCAGTCGAGCGGGACGGGCGCGTGGAGCTCCATGTCCGCGACGAGGGACCCGGGCTCCCACCGGAGTTCGTGCCACACGCCTTCGAGCGGTTCACCCGGGCAGACGAGGCACGGACGACTGGCGGCGCCGGCCTGGGGCTCGCGCTCGTCGCCGCGATCGCCGCTGCGCACGGCGGGGCGGCCCATGCGGCGGGCAACGGGGGTGCGGACGTCTGGCTCTCGATCCCGGGTGGGTAGCGTGGAGAGGCGGCTACCATCGCCGCGTGGCCACCGTGGAGTCACCTGGCCTCGTGCACGACGCCTTCGTCTACTCGTCTGAAGAGGAGTTCCTGGCGGGGACCCTCCCCTTCCTCGAGGAGGGCATCAAGAGCGGTGAGCCGGTCCTCGCGGCGCCGACGCAACGCAACGCGAGGCTCCTGCAGGAGCGGCTCGGCACGAGATCCGGCGCAGTCGACTGGGCCGAGGACCCCGAGGCTCACCGCACGGTCGAGCGGCTCGGCATCTTCCTCGACTACATCGACCGGCAGTTGAGCGACGGCGCGACACGGATCCGCCTGCTCGGCGAGCCGTGCTGGCCGCGAAACGGCGGCCCGGGAGTCGTCGAGTGGAAGCGCTACGAGTCGTTCCTCAACGTGGCCCTGGCAAGAGATCCCGTCTGGCTGGTGTGTCCGTACGACGGCAGCAGGCTCTCGCGCGACATCGTCGAGGACGCCTGTCTCACGCATCCGAACATCGGCTACGGCGACGACCGCGAGGCTTGCGACGGCTATCTCGAGCCCTCCGCGTTCGCCGAGCGGATCGACAGCGTGCCGCTGCCGCGACCGCCCGGCAACGCGGCCGAGGGCTACTTCGGGAACGCGGGATCGGTGCGGAGGTTCGTGCGCAAGCAGGCGCGGGCCGCGGGTCTCGTGGACGACAGGCTCCGCGACGCCGAGCTCGCGGCCGGCGAGGTCGCGGCGAACGTCTTCAGGCACGCGGCCGACGTCGCGCGTGTCCGCACCTGGATCGCCGACAGTGTGTTCGTCTGCGACATCGACGACACCGGCCACGGCATCGACGACCCCTTCGCGGGCTACACCATCGCGGAGCCGACGGCGCAGAGCGGCCGCGGGCTGACGATCGCCCGCCGCCTCGCCGACGTTGTCGAGATCAGGACGATGCCCACCGGCACGCTCGTGCGGCTGCACTTCAACCGGAGCTAGCCGCGGGTGAAGCGGACGAGCTCCTCCCGTCCGCCGCCGCCGGAGAGGCCGAGCGCGAGGATCGGCCCGACGCCCTTCGCGTAGAACTTGTGCTCGAGCACCTCCGGCTCGAGCGGCGTCGTGTCCTTCGTCATGAGCACGCCGTCGAACGACCCGGCCGGCACGTCGACCTGCTCGTCGAGGCTCAGGATCTCGCCCCGGTCCTCGGCCTGGCCGGCGTAGTGCTCCTGCCGGTACGCCATGCCAACCGCGGGGCTGGGCGGGATCACGAGGCCGGCCTGAGCGCCGTCGATGCCGGCCTCCCAAGACCCCGCCTTTCCGACCGCCCTGCCGTTCTCGTACTCGGTCGTGTCCTCGCCGAGGTACCAGACGCCGCCCCACTTGTCCTGGGCGTACCAGTCCAGCGTGTCCTCCACGACCTCGCCGTCCTCGGTGACCCGGTCGTGGACGACCGTGGCGGGGATGCCGAGGATCGTCCTCGTGCGATCCGTGACCGTGACCTCGACGCGCTTCGTCGCACCGTCCGACTCGACCTCGTGGTAAACCCACCGGCTGCCCGGGGCCATCGGCCAGTACGAGTTGTCGATCGTCCGGACGAAGTCGGCGGCGTCGAGCGCGAAGGGCTCACCCGCCTGCGGAAGCTCATACAGACGTGAGCCTCGTTGCGTCTGGTCGTCGCTTCCGCCGCACCCGACGAGGACGACGGAAAGCGCGCCGAGCAACACGAGGCGGATGCGCACGTGTCGCACCGTACGAGGGGCCGATGAGACTCGCGTGAGAGCCGCCGAGACGGCGCTCTTCCGGCGTCAGTCTCTGTCGATCCTGGAGCCGACGAGCCCGCGCGGAAGCTCGGCTCTCCCGGTCAGCCCGAGCTTTCGGTAGACGCGGTAGAGATGATTGTCGACCGTGCGGACCGAGACGACGAGAAGCCCGGCGATCTCAGGGCTCTTGAGTCCCCGCGCGGCCAGTTCCGCAACCTCCCGCTCCCGCCGGCTGAGGTCGGCACCTCGGGCGAGGACGCCGAGCGCGGGGGTGCGTGCGCCGTCGCAGCGCCCTGCGAGAAGCGCGCCGCGGACGAGGGCTGCGCGCGTGCCTTCGGCGGACGGGCCTCTCTCCGCGGCCACCTGTGCGGCCGCCTCGGCGGCGTAGAGATCCAGACCCGACGATTCGAAAGAGGCCGAGACGGCTTCGAGCTCGGCCGTGTCGGCCGCCAGGACGCCTTGAGCAATGGCGAGCGAAGTCGTGCACGAGCCACCGCTCCGAGGCCTCGGCGGCCAGCTCGTCGACCCGCGGCCTCGCCTTGCCCGCGCTGCCCAGGCGAACGGCGTCGTGGAGCGCAAGCGCCTCGAAGCCGGGTCGGCCGCGCGAATCGGCCGCCATCCCGAGCGTCAGCGCGACGGCATCCTGGAGGCGACCCTCCGCTGCGCGAGTCCACACCTCGGCCCGGTCGATGAACCAGGTGAACACACGCTGCGGGCCCGCTCCTCTCGCCTCCTCGAGCAAGCGCCGCGCTGCGTCGACATCCCCGAGCAGCGCCGCCGCGAGTGCCCTGTACGCGAGCCAGCGCGGCCTGCGCCAGATCCAGGAGCTCCTCGGCCACAAGCACCTCGACTCGACGCAGCGCTACACGCGCGTGAACGCGCACGAGCTGCGAGGAGCGATCAAGCGGCTCCGCTGGGTCGGGTGACCCGCCTGGGCTAGCGCGCGAGGACGTCCCGAGCGAAGCGAATGAGCCTCCGGGCCTGCGTAAAGGCCGATCTCAAGTCCTGCGTAGCCACGTTGTAGAAGCCGTAATGGGCCTCGTCCTTGAGGTTGATCAGCCTGCGCATCGCATTTGCTGCGCTCTTCCCGCCTGGCTCGATCAGTTCCAAAAGAGCTTCGGCCTCGTGGTGATCTTGGCCGCGCGACCGCTGACCGAGCGCCTTGCAGCAGGCGGCATCGGAAGCAGAGATGCCTCCGAGGACGGCGAGCGCCGCTGCGGCGCTCGCCCAGTCGGGATCGGGCTCGTCCCTGATCAGAGTGGCGACCTCCAGGAACTGTTCTGCGCGCCGGAGTTTCGCCTGCGCCTCACGGTTGCCACAGGCCTGCGTACGGCCTCTGACACGCCCTCGAGAGCTCAGCGCCGCCGCCTCCGGAAGAGGCTCGACGGCTCATCGCCGATGAGGGTGATCCCGTCGGCCTCGACGTCCTTGATGACCGGCGGGCGCTCGCGGCGGAGTCGCGCGAGATCGCGCTCGGCGATCTCGGCGATACCCGCATGGTTCCCCGTCCAGGAGTGGATCGCCGCGGCGAGGGAGTTGATCTGCGAGCGCCATAGGTCGTCTTCCTCGTCCACGTCCCTCGGCCGAACGACGAGGATGTCGACGTCGCTCTCGGTGTCTCCGTCGCCGCGCGCCGCCGATCCAAAGATCGACGCGTGGATCGGCTGAACCTCCCAGCTCGCAAGGTGTTCCTTCAGCCGCTCGATCAAGATCGACCGCAAACGAGTGAGGGTGATGATCGGGTCGGCGGCGAGATGGTCGCGATTCAGTGTGTAGAGCATGGCTCGGCCGCCCGCCGGCTGCTCGAAGACGACGCCTTGATCGACGAGTCGGCGCAGCGCCCTCCAGGCGCCATTCTGGGAGACGCCCGCGAGACGAGCGACCTCCCGGCCGCCGAGGGACTTCGTTGTTCCCGCGAGTACCGACAGGACCTGCCCGTCGGTCTTCGAAAGGGCAGCGGTGTAGGGAAAGGAGAGATTCACCGGAACCCCGACTATAGCCGCCTTGACCCCATGTGGGGTCATTTGACCTCATTTGGGTTCAAGTGACCTCATTGAGGGTCAGAGGCGGGATCGCCGAATCAACGCCTCCGCCGCCTCCGAATCCTCCGGCGGGTCCGGCGCGGCACGCTCCTCGGAGGGAGCGGCGAGCTGCTCAGGGCGGCGTGCGGCCTCGAAGAGCTCGCCGGGTCGACGTGCGCGTAGCGCGCACAGTCGACAGGTCGGAGTGGCCGAGGTATTCGGCTACGAGGCGCGTGTCGCCGAGCTCCTGCCGGAGCCAGGTCGCGGCGGTGTGACGCAACGTGTGCGCGCTGACGTGCTTCTCGATCCCGGGTGTCGGCGAGGATCGTCTCTTGTAGGCGTCTACCGGCGAGACCGCAGAAGACCGGGTCGGTCGGCGCGGGCCGGCGCGCGTCGCGGAGCGTCAGCAGCTCATGGGCGAGGCGAGCCGGCAGCGGTTGACGTCGAGCCTTGCCGCCCTTCCCGTGGCAGACGAGCAGCGACCGCTTTCGTCCGTTGAGTTTGACGTCGCGCCACTCGAGCGAGCACAGCTCGGAGCGACGAAGGCCCGTCGTGACGAGGGCGAGCAGCGCGAGCCGGTCGCGCTCGGCTAGGCCGGGCAGGTTCCGCTCCGGCCGGCCCGCGGCGTCGAGTAGGAGTCGGAACTCTTCGGGGGTCAGCCAGTCGCGCTCCTGCCGCGGTTTCGGCTGCGGCTCGAGGTCGACGAATGGGTCGCGGATGCCTTCGCGTTGGCTGACCCACCGCAGGAACTTACGTAGGAGGAGAAACCGCCGGTAGTAGGTCGCCTGCGAGGCCCCGCGCGCTGCTGGTACGAGCGAAGGTAGTCGACGATCGTCGCCTCATCGAGGACGTTCCGCCCGTTCGCTTCCGACCAGTCGAGCAGGTCGGTCGATCGCGACCCGGTACGCCACGATCGCGCTCTCGCTCTTCTGCTGGGCCTCGAGCCGACGCAGCCAGTCGTCGCGCGCCTGCCGAAGCGAGAGACCGCCTGCCGACGGCCGAACGGGCGGGGGCCACGCCGG
>DASVEW010000057.1:0-11312 GCA_036380355.1 Gaiellaceae bacterium
CGGTGGAGCGGGCTGAGCCCGCTCCACGGCGAAGGAGAAGGCTGAGGTCTGCTCTACCCTTCGCGTATGGCCGGGATCGAGGAGCTCGTCGACGAGCTGGAGCGCTCGTATGCGGAGGCGCAGGAGCGCATGTCCGACCCTGCCGTCTACAACGACCACCGCCAGGCGGCCGACGCCGGGCGCCGGCTGAAGGAGCTCGAAGGCCCGCACAGGCTCGCGCAGCGGTGGCGGGCGGCCCAGGAGGACCTCCAGGCCACGCGGGACGATCCCGAGCTCGCGTCGCTCGCGCCCGATCCCGCCGAGATCGCGCAGCTCGAGGAGGAGCTCAAGCTCGCGCTCGTGGAGGCGGACCCGGCCGACCGGAAGGACGTCATCGTCGAGGTCCGCCAGGGAGTGGGCGGGGACGAGGCCGGCCTCTGGGCCGCCGACGTCTTCCGCATGCTGACCCGGTACGCCGAGCGGCGCGGCTACTCCACCGAGCAGCTCTCGGCGAGCCCGAACGAGGGCGGCGGCTTCAAGGAAGTCACATTCGCGGTGAAGGGGGACGGCGCCTATTCCGTCTTCAAGTGGGAGGGAGGCACGCACCGCGTCCAGCGCGTCCCGGCCACCGAGTCGCAGGGGCGCATCCACACGTCGACGGCGACGGTGGCCGTCATGCCCGAGGCGGAGGAGGTCGAGGTCGAGATCGACCCGAACGAGCTGAAGATCGACGTCTATCGCTCCACGGGACCGGGCGGGCAGAGCGTCAACACGACCGATTCCGCCGTCCGGATCACGCACCTGCCCACCAACCTCGTCGTGTCGATGCAGGACGAGAAGTCGCAGATCCAGAACCGTGCGAAGGCGCTGCGCGTCTTGCGCGCACGGCTGTACGAGCTGGAGCGTGCGAAGCAGCGCGCCGAGCTCGAGACCGCCCGGCGGTCCCAGATCGGGACCGGCGAGCGGGCCGAGAAGATCCGCACGTACAACTTCCCCGAGAACCGGGTGACCGACCACCGGGTGAAGGTCACGGTCCACCGGCTGGACGGGGTGCTCGCGGGGGAGCTGGACGAGTTCACCGACGCGCTGAGCGCCGAGGAGCGGCGCCGCGCGCTCGAAGCAGCAGCGGTTTGACGGTTCGTGAGGCACTGGCGGAGAGCGCCGCTGCGCTCAAGCAGGCGGGATGCCCGTCGCCGGCCGTCGACGCCGAATGGCTCCTCGCCCATGTGCTCGGCCTCACCCGGACGGAGCTTCACGCCGGCGCCCGGGATCTCACCGGCGGCGAGCTCCAGCGCTTCCGTGCGCTCGTGGCGCGGAGGGCGTCTCGTGAGCCGCTGGCGTACATCCTGGGCGAGTGGGGGTTCCGCCGGCTCACGCTCGCGGTCGATCCGCGCGTGCTGATCCCGCGGCCCGAGACGGAGACGGTCGTCGAGCGCTGCCTGGCGCTTCTGGACGGGATCGAGGAGCCTGCGGTGCTCGACATCGGCGTCGGGTCGGGAGCGATCGCCCTCTCCCTCGCCGACGAGCGGCCGGACGCGCACGTCGTCGCCACGGACATGTCGACGGGAGCCCTGGAGGTCGCGGAGGAGAACCGCCTGCGCACCTCGGTCAACGGCCGCGTGCGGTTCGTCCACGGAGACCTCGTGGCCGGCGAGCCAGGCCCGTTCGACCTGGTCGTCTCGAACCCGCCCTACGTTGCGCCCGACGAGCTGGCGGCCCTCGAGCCCGAGCTCCTTTTCGAGCCCCGCGAGGCGCTCGTCGGCGACGGCGGTCACGAGCGGGTGGCACGGGCCGCGCTCGGGACGCTCGTACCGGGCGGCGCGCTCGTCCTCGAGGTGGCAGACGGACAGGCGACCGAAGTGGCGGAGCTTCTGGCCGCCCTCGGCTTCGACGAGGTTCGCGTCTCGAAGGACCTCGCCGGCCGCGAGCGAGTGGTGGAGGCCAGGCGGCCGTGAGCGACGCGGCAACTGCGGCAATCCGCGCCGGCCAGCCGGTCATCCTTCCCACCGACACCGTCTACGGCCTCTGCGCGGACGCGTACCGCGAAGCGCCGGTACGGCGGCTCTACCGGCTGAAGGGAAGAGGCGAGATGCAGCCGACGGCGCTCCTCGCCGCCGACGTCGACATGCTGCTGGACGCGGTCCCCGAGCTGCGGGGCCGCGCGGGGAAGATCGCCCGCGCGCTGTTCCCGGGCCCCTACACGCTCGTCATGCCGAATCCGGCGCGGCGGTTCCGGTGGCTGGCAGGGCAGCGGCCGGACGCGATCGGCGTTCGCGTTCCGGAGCTTCCCGCGGAGGCCCAGGCCGTGCTCGACAGTGTCGGCGCCGTCGCGGCGACGAGCGCGAACCTGCCGGGCGGGGAGGATCCGCGACGACTCGACGAAGTCCCGAGGGCGCTTCTCGACGGCGCGGCGGCCGTGATCGACGTGGGAGAGCTGCCGGGAACGCCGTCGACGGTCATCGACTTCACCGCGGTCGAGCCGGTGGTCCTCCGCGAGGGCGCGGTGCCCGCGGCCGAGGCGCTGGCCCGGCTCCACGAGCTGGTGGGGTAGGAGGGCTCGGGCGGAACGTCCCTGCGGCTCAGCCGGGCGTTTCGCCGAGCCCTCCATGGCCGGAGTCCGGGGTACGATCCCCGGGATGGCGATCGCGCAGGAGACGCTCGATCAGCTCCGGACCGCGGGTCTCACCGACGTCGATCCAGAGATCGCCGAGCTGCTCGGCCGGGAGCTGGAACGGCAGCGCGGGCAGATCGAGCTGATCGCCTCCGAGAACTTCACCTGGCCGAGCGTCTTCGAGGCGATCGGCAGCACACCGACGAACAAGTACGCCGAGGGCTACCCGGGCAGGCGCTACTACGGCGGCTGCGAGGTCGTCGACGAGATCGAGCAGCTCGCGATCGACCGCGCAAAGGCGCTCTTCGGCGCCGACCACGCGAACGTCCAGCCGCACGCCGGCGCCCAGACCAACATGGCCGTCTACATGGCGGCGCTCAAGCCGGGCGACACGATCCTCTCGCTCGAGCTCTCGCACGGCGGCCACCTGACGCACGGGCTCAAGGTCAACTTCTCGGGGAGGCTCTACACGATCGCCCACTACGGCGTCTCGCGCCGGACGAACGTGGTCGACTACGACGAGGTGCTCCGCCTCGCCAAGGAGCACCGCCCGCAGCTGATCGTCTGCGGCGGCTCCGCCTATCCACGCACGGTCGAGGCGGACCAGTTCCGCAAGATCGCCGACGAGGTCGGCGCGCTGCTGCTCTGCGACATGGCCCACTTCGCCGGGCTCGTCGCCGCCGGGCTCCACCCGAACCCCGTGGAGCACTGCGACTTCGTCACCTCGACGACGCACAAGACCCTGGCCGGGCCGCGGGCCGGCTTCGTGCTCTGCAAGGAGGAGCACGCGCAGGCCGTCGACCGCGCCGTCTTCCCGGGCATGCAGGGTGGGCCGCTCGAGCACACGATCGCCGCGAAGGCGACCTGCTTCCGGATCGCGGCAACCGAGGCGTTCAAGGACTACCAGCGCCAGGTGCGCGCCAACGCCGACACCCTGTCGGACGCGCTGATGGAGGGCGGCCTCGACGTCCTCACCGGCGGAACCGACACCCATCTCCTGCAGCTCGACCTCCGCTCGTCTGACTGGACGGGCAAGGATGCCGAGGAGCGGCTCGCCGAGGTGAAGCTGACCGTGAACCGCAACACCGTTCCGTTCGACGAACGGCCGCCGACGGTGGCGTCGGGCGTTCGCATCGGCACGCCGGCGGCCACGATGCGCGGCTTCGTCGAGGACGACTTCCGCGAGGTCGGCCGCGTCATCGTCGAGGCGCTCGGCCAGAGCCCCGACCTCGAGGCGCTCGCCGCGCGGAGCTCCGCGCTCTGCGACAAGCACCCGCTCTACGCCGGCTTCCGCGGCTACACCACCTACGCCGCATGAGCGCCACCGTCCAGACAGGCACGGTCATCGAGGTCACCCACCCGCTCGTCCAGCACAAGCTCTCGTACCTGCGCGACAAGGACACGCCGACCGTCCACTTCCGGAAGATCGCGAACGAGGTCACGCTGCTCCTGACCTACGAGGCCACGAAGGACTTCCCGACCGAGGAGGTCGAGGTCGAGACGCCGCTCGAGCGGACGGCCGTGCAGCGGATCTCGGGCAAGAAGGTCGCGGTCTGCCCGGTCCTGCGGGCGGGGATGGGGATGCTCGACGGCGTGCTCGCGCTCGTCTCCGGCGCGCGGGTCGGGTTCATCGGCCTCTACCGGGACGAGGAGACGCTCGAGCCGGTCGAGTACTACGTCAAGCTGCCGAACGACCTCGCCGACCGCGACGCGATCATCCTCGACCCGATGCTCGCCACCGGAAACTCGAGCGTCGCGGCGATCGCGAAGGTCAAGGACGCCGGCGCGCGGTCGGTGACGCTCGTCTGCCTGGTCTCGGCGCCCGAGGGCATCGCCCGCGTGCACGAGGCGCACCCTGACGTGACGATCGTGACTGCCGCCGTCGACCGCGGCCTGAACGAGCGGGGCTTCATCGTGCCGGGGCTCGGGGACGCCGGAGACCGCCTCTACGGCACGAAGTAGACCTGCGTGCAGACGCTGAGAGACAACCCGGAGGTTCTCTGGGGGTTCCTGGTCGCCCTCGGCGTCGTCCTGCTCCTGACGCCGGGCGTCGGGCGGTTCGCGCGCTTCATCGGCGTCGTCGACGAGCCGGGGGAAACGCGGCGCGTCCACACGCATCCGGTGCCGCGGCTGGGCGGGATCGCGCTCCTGCTCGGCATCTTCGTGCCGGCGCTGGCCTTCCTCGCGCTCGACGGCCCGTACCGCGGGATCCTGCTCGGTGCGGCGATCGCGACCACGCTTGGCGCGGTGGACGACTTCCGCGGCCTGCCGTGGTGGGCGAAGCTCGGCGGCCAGCTCTCCGCCGCCTCGGTGGCCGTCGGGTTCGGCGTGACCGTCGAGCGCTTCACCTTTCCGGGCCTCGGCAGCCAGGAGCTCCCGGAGTGGGCGGCCGGCGCCGCGACAATCGTGTGGGTCGTGGCGATCATGAACATGGTCAACTTCCTCGACGGCATGGACGGGCTCGCGGCGGGCATCTGCGCGATCGCCGGCTCGACGTTCGCGATCATCGGCCTCTCGCTCGGCGCCGCCGACGCCGCGCTCCTCTCGGCGATCGTCGCCGGCGCCTGCTTCGGCTTCCTGCACCACAACTTCTATCCCGCCCGGATCTTCATGGGCGACTCGGGGGCGCTGCTCCTCGGCTTCCTGCTCGCGACGGTCGCGATCGAAGGCCTCGTGAAGACGGCGGCGTTGGCGACGCTCGTCCTGCCGCTCCTCGTGCTCGCGATCCCGATCGTCGACACGTCGTTCGTCTTCGCGAAGCGGCTGAAGTACCGGCAGCCGCTCTACGGGGCCGACCGGACGCACCTGCACCACCGGTTCATGAACATCGGCTTCTCGCAGAAGCGGGCCGTGGCCTACATGTACGCCTGGTGCGGGATCCTGGCCGCGGCGGCCCTCGCGACGCGCTTCCTGCCGCCGAGGCCGCGCGGCGAGTGGGACGTCTCCAACGCGCTGATCGCCGGCGGCGTCGCCATCCTCGCGCTCGCGGCGTCGGTCTACATCGCGTACCTGCTCGAGATCATCAAGCTCGCGAACCCGCGCATCCGGCGGCGCGAAGAGCAGGCTCGGGCGGACGCGCGGCGGAGCGCCTAAGCTCGCTACAAGCTCGCGCTGTTTTCGCGGAACCATGCGGTTTTTGCTGTTACAAGCTCTGGTATGCTCGCGGCGGAAATGGAGCCGGCCTCCCGCCAATCGTTCGATCCCGCCGGGGCGGGAGCCGTGTTGGTGGGGACAACGGCGGCCACCATCGGTGTCGGCGCGCTGATCGGCTGGGCCGCCGGCTCGTGGACGCTCGGCGCGCTCGGCGGCGCGGTCGCCGGGATCCCCGCCGGCGTCTTCGCCGTCTATCGCCGCTACAAGGACGCGCTCTCGTGAAGGACGTCTGGGCGACGCCGAGGCCGATCCCGAACCGGCTCGTGCCCGTTGCCGCCGGCGCGGCCGTGGTCGGGCTCGCGCTGCCCATCTTCGTCACCGCCGGCTGGCCGCTGCGCGGCTGGGCGCTGGGCGCGGTCCTCTGGGTCGCCGCGCAGGCGATCGGCCTGCTTCTGTCACGCCTGCCACTCGGCGCCGATAACCTCGCCGCCTCAGGCGTGAGGGGAGTCGGGATGATGTTTCGTCCGGTGGCCGTGATGGTGGTCGTGATCGCGGTTGCTGCGTCCAACCCGGAGGTCGGAGTCGCCGCCGGCATCCTCTACGCGCTCGCCTACACGCTCGAGCTCGGTCTCTCGCTGCTCACCTACTTCGGGAACCCAGCCCAGCGATGAGACGCCTGCTCGCGATCGCGCTGGGCCTCTGGCTCACACTGCCCGCGACCGCCCTCGCCTCCACCGTCGAGGGCGAGGAGGAGGACTTCGACCCCTCCCACGAGTGGGAGCTCCACGACTGGATCCCGATCCACTTGGGCCCGATCAATCTCTCGATCAACAAAGCCGTCGCCTACCTGATCCTCTCGTCGGTCGTGACGATCCTGATCGGCTGGCTCCTGATGCGCTGGCGGCTCGGCACCGATCCCGATCGCCGTCAGACGGTTGGCGAGTGGATCTACGAGATCACGCAGACGCAGATCGCCGAGCAGGGTCTCCCCACCAAGGCGATTTCACGCTGGTACCCCTACGTCGCCTCCCTGGCGCTCTTCATCTGGGTCGTGAACGTCGTCGGCTTCATCCCGCTGCCGCTCTCGGACGAGACGTTCGAGCTCTTCGGCCTCGAGCTGCCGACACTCGGCATCTACGCGGCGACCTCGACGCTCTCCGTCACCCTGACCCTCGCCCTGATGACGTTCGTGTTCACGCATGTCGAGGGGATCCGCGCGAACGGGCCGGTCGGCTACTTCAAGAGTTGGATCCCTGATGTGCCGAAGGCGATGTACCCGCTGATCGTCCCGCTCGAGGTCCTGGGCCAGTTCATGCGGCTGATCTCGCTCTCGGTCCGGCTCTACGCGAACATGCTCGCCGGCCACATGCTGATCCTGGTGTTCATCAGCCTGATCTTCCTGATGAGTGGCTGGGTCTTCGGCTTGACGCCGCTCATCGTGGTCTTCATCACGGCCTTCTATCTGTTCGAGCTCCTGATCGTCGTCTCGATCCAGGCCTACATCTTCGCCGCCCTATCAGCCATCTACATCGGCTCGGCCATCGAGCCCGAGCACTAGGAAGGAGCAGGTATGAACCTCGCTGCAATTCTCGTCGCGGCCGCCGAGGACGGCGTCGACGCCGGCAAGGCGATCGCGCTCGCACTGGGCATCGGCCTTGGCTCGCTCGGCGCCGGCGTCGGCATCGGGAACATCTTCGGCTCGATGATCCAGGCGGTCGCCCGGCAGCCCGAGCTCCGCGGCGAGCTGACGGGTATCCAGTGGCTCGGCTTCGCGCTCACCGAGGCCGTCGTCTTCTACGGCCTGATCGGCGGACTGCTCGCCTTCGTCCTCGTCTGATGCACACAGTCGTTGCCGCCAATCCGCTCATCGAGGTCGTTCCCGGCCTCATGATCTGGACGCTGCTGTGCTTCGGCATCACGTTCTTCGTGCTGCGGAAGTACATCTTCGGGCCGGTCCAGAAGGCGATCGACGCCCGCCGGGACCGGATCCGCCAGGCGATCGACGAGGCCGACAACGCCCGCGCCGAGGCGCGGAAGCTCCTCGAGGAACACCGGGCGCTGATCAAGTCGGCTCGCGGCGACGCCGAACAGATCCTCGCCGAGGCCAGGCGCGTCGCCGATGCGCAGCGCGAGCGCATGAAGGAGGAGCTCGAGGCCGAGCGGCAGCGCCGGCTCGAGGACACCTCCAAGCAGATCGAGGCCGAGACACGCCGGGCGCTCGAGCAGATCCGCGCTGAGGTCGCCGAGCTGACGGTGATCGCGACCAGCAAGGTGACCGGCAAGGTCCTCACGGACGAGGACCACCGGCGGCTGATCGAAGAGGCGATCGGCGAGCTCGACTTCTCGGTGCTGGAGGAAGTGCGCTAGTGGCCCTGCAAGGAATGCTGCCCCGCTTCTGGGTCGCGAGCACCAAGCCAGAGCGCGCACTCCGACGAGCCAAGGCTGGACAGCCTTGGCGAGGAGGAGGGTCGGATCTGGCGCCGCGTGATCGCGGGCCAGAAGCCGGTATGTATTGCTTGGAGGGCCACTAGTGGCTGTCGCCCAGCGCATCTACGCGAACGCGCTCTTCGAGGCCGCGAGGGAGAGGGGGAAGCTCGACGTCGTCCGGCAGGAGCTTGCGGAGTTCTTGCGGGCGATGGAGCAGGTGCCCGAGCTGCGCGCGCTGCTCGAGAGCCCCGAGATCGACACGTCCGAGCGGGTCGACGCGCTGCGCTCGATCCTCGCCGACGTGGACGAGCTCGTCCGGAACTTCCTTCTGCTCGCCGCCGAGAAGGGGCGGACGCACGAGCTCCCGGCGATCGTCCAGGAGTTCGAGGCGCTCGTCGCACGCCAGGAGGGAATCCTGGACGTCGAGCTCACGACGGCGGTCGAGCTGTCGGACGAGGACGCGCGCCAGATCCTGGAGCGGATCGAGGGCGTGTCCGACCGCAAGCTTCGCGCGACCCGACGGGTCGACCCCAATCTCATCGGAGGATTCGTGCTGCAGGCCGGATCGCATCGCGTCGACGCGAGCATCCGGGCCCGCCTGCAGACCCTACGCCGTCAGCTGGCGGGAACCGGAAGGAGTTAGTGGTGCTCCTTCCGGCAACATTCAGGGCGTTTCTGGCGGAGCACGAACCGGGCAACCGTCACCGGAAGGAGCACCATTGCGCCTGAGACCAGAAGAGATCACCTCGATCCTGAAGGAGCGGATCGAGCAGTACGACGTCGAGACCGACCTCGCCGAGGTGGGCGGCGTGCTCCAGGTGGGAGACGGCATCGCCCGCATCCACGGGCTCGAGAACGCCGTCGCCCTCGAGCTGCTCGAGCTCGAGCACGGTGTCACGGGCATCGCCCTCAACCTCGAGGAGGACAACGTCGGCGCCGCGCTGTTCGGCGACTGGGAGCTCGTCAAGGAGGGCCAGCCGGTGCGGCGGACGGGCCAGGTCGCCAGCGTCCCGGTCGGAGAGGCGCTGATCGGGCGCATCGTCGACCCGCTCGGCAACCCCCTCGACGGCGGCGCGCCGATCGAGACGACCGAGACCCGGCCCCTCGAGTTCAAGGCGCCAGGCGTCGTCGACCGGCAGCCGGTGCACCAGCCCCTTCAGACCGGCCTGAAGGCGATCGACTCGATGGTCCCGATCGGCCGAGGCCAGCGCGAGCTGATCATCGGCGACCGCTCGACCGGGAAGACCGCGATCCTCGTCGACACGATCCTCAACCAGCGCGGACAGGACATGATCTGCATCTACGTCGCGATCGGCCAGAAGGCGTCCACGGTCGCCCAGGTGTACGAGCGGCTGCGCGAGGAGGGGGCGATGGACTACACGATCATCGTCAACGCCTCGGCCGCGGAGGCCGCGCCGATCAAGTGGATGGCGCCGTTCGCCGGCGCCGCGATGGGCGAGTACTTTCTCTTCGACGGACGGCACGCGGTGTGCATGTACGACGACCTGTCGCAGCACGCCGACGCGTATCGCCAGATGTCGCTCCTCCTCCGGCGCCCGCCCGGCCGGGAGGCGTACCCGGGCGACGTCTTCTACCTCCACTCGAGGCTGCTCGAGCGGGCCGTGAAGCTCTCGGACGAGCTCGGCGGCGGCTCGCTGACGGCGCTGCCGGTGATCGAGACCCAGGCGGGAGACATCTCCGCCTACATCCCGACGAACGTCATCTCGATCACCGACGGGCAGATCTTTCTCGAGGCCGACCTGTTCTTCTCGGGCGTCCGGCCGGCGATCAACGTCGGCGTCTCGGTCTCCCGCGTAGGGGGGAACGCCCAGACGAAGGCGATGAAGAAGGTGGCCGGCCGCCTGCGCCTCGATCTCGCCCAGTACCGCGAGCTCGAGGCTTTCGCCCAGTTCGGCTCGGAGCTCGACCCGCAGACCCAGCGCACGCTTGCCCGCGGCGAGCGGATGGTCGCGACGCTGAATCAGCCGCAGTACGAGCCGTGGCCCATGGAGGAGCAGGTGGTCGCGATCTGGGTGGCGGTCAACGGCTACCTCGACGAGGTCCCGGTCGAGCAGGTGCCGCGGTTCCAGGACGAGCTCCGTGAGTTCCTCCGGGCGGAGGGGACGATCTACGCGCAGACCCGGGAGAGCGGCGACCTGCCGGAGGAGCTCGAGGAGCGGTTGAAGGCCGAGGTCGAGAAGTTCGCGAAGACGTTCGTCGTGCAGGAGACCGCAGCCGTCTAGTCGATGGCCCAGGTTCAGGACATCAAGCGCCGGATCCGCTCGGTCCGGAACACGCGCAAGATCACGAAGGCCATGGAGCTCGTCGCCGGCGCGCGCCTGCGGCGGGCGCAGGCCCGCATCGAGGCGATGCGCCCCTACGCGGACCGGATGCTGGAGCTGATGGTCGGCACGGCCCGCGCGAGCACGTCCGTCCGGGGCCTGCCGCTCCTCCAGCGGCGCGAAATCCGGACCGCGGCGATCCTGGCGCTGACGGGGGATCGCGGGCTCGCCGGCGCCTTCAACGCCCAGATTCTCCGCCACGTCTTCGCTGTCGAGCGGCGGCTTCGTCGCGACGGCGTCGACATCAAGTGGCTCGTGTCCGGCCGCAAGGGGGCCTCGACGCTGCGGTTCCGGCGCTACGACCTGGAGCAGGCCTGGATCGGGTTCAGCGACCGCCCCGCCTACTCGGACGCGCAGGCGATCGCGCACCGGATCGGCGAGCTGTACACGGAGGGCGAGGTCGACCAGGTGATCGTCGTCTACAACCACTTCGAGTCGCCGCTCGTCCAGCGTGTCGTCGAGCAAGAAATCCTGCCGATCCCGGAGAGCGTGCTCGAGTCGGGCGACGACGCGCCCCCGGCGCTCGTCGGGGACTTCATCTACGAGCCCGAGCCGGAGCTGATCCTCGAGCGCCTGCTCCCGGTCTACGTCGAGACCGAGCTCTACCGCTCACTCCTCGAGTCCGCCGCCTCCGAGCAGGGCGCCCGGATGACGGCGATGCGGAACGCCTCCAAGAACGCGGCCGAGCTGATCGACAGCCTGACCCTGGCGATGAACCGAGCCCGCCAGGCGGAGATCACGCAAGAGATCCTCGAGGTCGTCGCGGGAGCCGACGCTCTGACCCAGGCCTGACGGCGTCTTTCGCCGAAAGTCTCACGACTTTCAGCGACGCCATGGAGCCGGGCGGCGCTCCGCGCCGC
>DASVEW010000058.1:0-8391 GCA_036380355.1 Gaiellaceae bacterium
CGGCTCGACGGGCCCGGGAAGATCTCGCTGGCCGAGTTCCGCGGTCGCCCGGTCGTCGTGAACTTCTGGGGCTCCTGGTGCGATCCTTGCAAGGAGGAGGCGCCGGTGCTGGAGGACACGTGGCGGCAGTACAGGGGCCGAGGGCTCGTCGTCCTCGGCGTCGACTTCCACGACCTCAAGGGCGCGGCGAGGCGCTTCGCGCGCGAGAACGACATGAGCTACCCGCTTGCGTACGACGGGCCGGGCGACACGATCTCGGATTACGGGGTCGAGGCGGCGCCCGAGACGTTCTTCGTCGCTCCCAACGGCAGGCTCGTCTGCGAGCGGCTGCTCGGCGGCGTGCACATCGAGCGGAATCGCGGCCGCTACGACGAGTGCGTGCAGGAGCTGCTCGAGGCGTGACCGGCCAGGTAACAGAGTGTTACTTGCCCTCGGCGGCCCGGGGTTCGGCTCGGCGAGAGCGTTTGCGCCGCGCGAGGAGGCTAGTAACAGAGTGTTACTTGGTCGGACTCGTCGTCCTGGGGCTCGCCGTGGGTGGACCCGCCGCGGCTGCGGCCTGCCCGACCCTCGCCGACCTCGAGGGCGAGGTGATGTGCCCGCAGTGCAAGACGACGCTCGACCAGTCGGACGCGCCGGTCGCGCGCGACATCAAGCGCTTCATCCAGGAGCGGGCCGACGCCTGCGTCCCCGAGGGGCAGATCAAGGACGAGCTCGTGGCGCAGTTCGGGCCGGCCGTGCTCGCAGCGCCGCCGCGGGAGGGGTTCCACTGGCTGGCGTGGCTCCTGCCGCTCGCCGGGCTGCTCGTCGGCGCGGCCGTGATCTCCGTGCTCGTCTGGCGGTGGAGCCGGAAACGGCCGGTCGCGGAACCGGTCGCCGCGTCCAACGGCCGCCCGCCGCTGGATCCCGAGCTCGAGCGCCGCCTCGATCGGGAGCTGGCCCGATTTGATCGCTGAGCTGCCGCTCGCCTTCCTGGCCGGGCTGCTCTCGATCATCACGCCGTGCGTCCTTCCGCTCGTCCCCGGGTACCTGTCGGCGGTCTCCGCGGTCGAGGCCGACCGGCTCGGCGAGGCCGGAGTGGGGAGGCGCGTCGCGCGCTCCAGCATCCCGTTCATCCTCGGGTTCACGACCGTCTTCGTCGTCCTCGGGGCCGGTGCGGCGGCGCTCGGAGGCGCCCTCGACGCCAACAGGCGTGCGGAGCTTGCCGGGTTCGTCCTCGTGGTTCTCGGCCTCGCGTTCCTCGGGCTCCTCCCGTGGCCGGAGCGCCTCGTCGCCCCGGGGCTCCTCCTGGAAGCGCGGAAGCGGGGCTCGGGCGCGTTGCTCGGCGCCGCCTTCGCGGTCTGCGCGGCTCCGTGCATCGGCACCGTGCTCGCGTCGGTGCTCGTCCTGGCCGGGAGCGCCGAGGAGGTGCTGGAGGGCTCGGCGATCCTCGCCGCCTACTCCGCCGGGCTCGCGCTCGCCTTCGTGCTCGCCGCCGTCGCCTTCGTCCGCGCCATGGGCGCCTTCCGCTGGCTCCGCGACCACTACATGGTCATCCGCATGGTCAGCGGCGTGGCGCTCGTGCTCCTCGGCCTGGCGTTCTTCTTCCACCGCGACGGGTGGATCCGGGTCGGCTTTGACCGGGCGCTGGACCTCGTCGGACTAGGCGCCTAGCGGCGCAGGCAGCTCGAGCGAGCCCGACTCGACGACGCGCTGCGCCTCGCGCACGGAGCGCAGCACCGCCTCGACGTCGACCCCGCGGTGCTCCGGCGAGAAGGGCCCGAGGCGCCGCGCCGCCTTCGCCAGCTGGCGCTCGCAGCCGGGGCGGTTTCCTCGCCCGGCGTGATGCCAGGCGACTGCCACGTGCACGAGCCCCTGGAAGAAGTCCTTCTCCGCCGGCTCGGCCGCCCGCCACGCTTCCTCGAGCTCCTCGTGCGCCTCGAAGTATTCGCCGCGGCGAATCAGATCGACACCGTTCCGCAACCAGTCGTCCATGAAGCGGAGTGTTACTCTCGAAGGGTCGTGGCGACGATCCTGCTCGAAGGCGTCGACCTCTTCATCCGCGGCAAGCTCGAAGCGAGCCTCCAGGGCCATCATTTCGTCACGAGCGACTCGATCGACCCTCCCGACCTCGTGATCGCGGACGTCGGGCGTACCGATCCGGACGAGGTCGCGGACGCCTATCCGGACGTCCCGATCCTCGGCTTCTCCAACCACAACGACACCGCCGGGCTGCGCCGCGCGCACGAGGCGGGGTTCGATCAGGTCGTCGCGAAGTCGGCGCTTGCGGAGCGCGCCCCACAGCTCGTCGAATCGCTGATCCCCTAGCTAGGGTTCGCGCCGTGACGTACATCATCGCCGAGCCCTGCATCGACATCAAAGACCGCTCCTGCGTGGACGTCTGCCCGGTCGACTGCATCCACGAGTTCGAGCGGATCCTGATCATCGACCCGGAGGAGTGCATCGACTGCTTCGCGCCGACCGAGCAGCTCGTGACCTCCCACGGCATCCGGACGTTCGCCGAGCTCGAGAACCAGACGTGTCGCGTCCTGACCGACGTCGGGTTCAAGCCTGCGCTCGTCAAGCGATTCCGCCGGAAGCCGCTCGTACGGATCGAGATGGCGCCTGGATTCGAGGAGCGCGACCGGTACGGCGGCACGCGCCTGACAACCCGCAACATCTCCCGGTTCCGGAAGACGATCTGGGCGACGCCGACGCACTCGTGGCTACTCGCAGACGGCGACCGGACCGACTCGCTCGCGACCGGTCAGTTCGTGCCTTCGATGCGGTTGCAGCCGAAGCGCGACTCGGAGAGCTACCGGCTCGGCGTCCTCCACGGGCTCGTCTTCGGCGACGGCAGCTGGAACAGGCAGGAGATCCGCTCCGGCGAGCACCTTCACTACGTCCAGCTCTACGGCGACCGCGTCTCGAAGTACCGCGACTTCTTCGACCAGGTGAACTTCTCGCCGTGCCTCGACGTCCATCCCGGCTATGCCGGTACCGGAGTCGTTCGTTCCTCCGCGAACCTGAAGCGTCTCCTGCCGGAGACGGCGGACGCGGAATACATCACCGGTTTCGTCGACGGCTGGCTCGCCGCCGACGGTGAACCCGTCAAGGCCGGCTCCTGGCGCATCCGATCCACAGATCACGAGGCCCTTGCGTGGCTCGAGCAGGCGGCCGTGATCGCGGGGCTCGTCGCGGTCGGTTCTGGCGAAGAGGGAAGCCTCGAGACGAATTTCGGCGTCCGGAGCCGTCCCATTCGCTGGCGCTACCTCGCAACGCGTGAGGTGTTCTGGCGAGTGATGGGCGTGGAGACGCAGGAGGCCGACGAGGCAGACACCTTCTGCGCGGTCGTGCCGGAGAAGCACGCCTTCACGCTCGCCGGCGGCGTATATACCGGCAACTGTGGCGCGTGCGAGCCGGAGTGCCCCGTCGAGGCGATCTTCCCCGAGGACGCGCTGCCCGAGAAGTGGGAGCCGTTCATCAAGATCAACTACGCCTACGGCGAGGGCGCCGAGGTCGTGAACAAGCTCGTCGACGAGTACGCCACCGAGCACGACGTCCAGAACCCGCCGCTCGACGAGCGTTAGCCGTTCCGCGTAGCGGGTACGGCTCTCCTGAACGGAAAAGGAGGGTCACATGCCCCAGGAAGCGTGGAGCAACGAGCGAGAACGGCAGTACGAGCACATCAAGGACAGCGCCAAGGAGCGCGGCGCCTCGACGAAGAGAGCCAAGGAGATCGCGGCGCGAACGGTGAACAAGGAGCGCGCGCGCTCGGGCGAGGCGCGCACCTCGTCCCGCACGTCCCGCCGGGACATGTCGTCCAGCCGCCGGGGCGGTCAGCGTTCGGGCACGAACCGCCCGAAGGGCCGGACGAAGGAGCAGCTCTACAACGAGGCGCGGCGCATGGGCATCGAGGGCCGCTCGAAGATGAACAAGCAGCAGCTGCAGCGAGCGGTCGATCGCAGGAAGTAATCGCCCGCGGTAGCACGGGGCCGGGGGACTATCCTTCCCGGCTCCGTGCGACCGAAGACTCTCGACCACGTCGCCTACTGGCTCGCCGATCGTGACCGCGTCACGGACTTCGTCACGAACCACCTCGGGATGCACGTCATCGAGCGGACCGACCGGTTCACGCTCGTCGGTTCCGACGCGCGCAAGGGCAAGCTGACGCTGTTCGCGGCCGAGGGGCCGCGCGAGCGGGGCGCGCTGAAGCACGTCGCGCTGCGCGTAAACGACCTCGATGCGGCGCTCGCCGAGCTGCCGGACGACGTCGCGGTCCAACGGTCGAACGGCACCGCGGTCTTCGATCTCGGCGACGACGTGGTGCTCGGACTGGTCGAAGCTCCGACCGAGACCGAGTACGACCTCGACCACGTGGCGCTCTTCTCGTCCGACCCCGAGGCCACCGCGCAGCGCTACCGCGACTACGGCTTCCAGGCCTCCGATCCGGGAGCCGGCGGCGCGCCGCGCGTCGAGGTCTCCGGCGCCTTCGTCGAGTTCCACGAGGGCCGGCCGGGCGATCCCGAGCAACCGCTGCTGAACCACCTGGCCGTGCTCGTCGACTCGGCCGAGGAGCACCGGGCGGCGGCGGCGGATCGCGACATCGAGGTGCAGGACTTCGTCGACGCGCCGAACACGCTCGCCGTCTTCGTCTGGCTGCCCGAGCGCGTGCGGCTCGAGTACGTCGAGCACAAGCCGACCTTCGCGCTGCAATAGCCGCGCTGGCGATCGCCGGTGCCGGGATGGCCGGCCTGGTCGCCGCCGCCCGCGCGCGCGAGCTCGGCGCCGAGCCCGTGACCTACGAGAAAGGGACGCGCGCCGGCGGCTCGATGGTGCTCTCGAGCGGGTTCGCCTGGCGCTACCGCTCCTACGAGCTCTTCCGCGAGCAGTGCCCCGGCGGCGATCCGGCGCTCCAGCGGCTGATCCTCGAGCGCTTCGACGACGCCCTCGACTGGCTGGAGTCGCTCGGCGTCGAGCTCCTCACACGCGAGACCGGCAATCCGCTCACCGTCGGCGCGCGGTTCGATCCGCGGCAGCTGGTCGAGACGCTGGCGCGCGACGTTCGCCTAGGGGAGACGACCGACGAGCCGACGATCCTCGCCACCGGGGGCTTCCCGGCGCGGCTGGCGCGCGAGCGCGGGCTCGTCCTGCGCGCAAATCCGTGGAGCGAGGGCGACGGGCTCGACTTGGCGCGGGGGCGCGGCGCCGCGGCGGCCGGCGACCTGGGCGAGTTCTACGGGCGCGCGATGGCGGCGGTCGATCGCGTTGCCGAGGAGGACTTCGTGCGCCTCGCGCAACTGTACGGACGGCACGCCGACATCACGTCGGAGGACGGCTCGGAGCGCTTCGAGGGCGAGCCGAGCTGGTCGGAGGTCGATCTCGTGCAATGGCTCGCGGGCCGGCCCGGCGGCCGGGGGTGGTACGTCGTCGACCGCCGCTCGCTCGGCGAGCGGGTCCGCGACCGGACGGTCGGCGAGATGATCGAGGCGGCGCGCGAGGCGGGTGCCCCCGTGAAGGAAGAGGACGGCCGTGTGCGCGTCCTCGTCCGAGCGGCGGTCACCCAGACCCTCGGCGGGGTCCGCGTGGACGACCGCGCCAGACTCCTGGACGAGGCGGGCGAGACGGTCGACGGCCTCTTCGCGGCCGGAGCCGACGCCGGCGGCATCTCGACGGGAGGCTGGTCGAGCGGCCTGGCGACGGCCCTGGTGCTGGGCCGCGTCGCAGCCGAGTCCGCTGTGCGCTAGCGACGCCGCGGAACGGGCTTCGCCCGAAACGGGCGGCTAGCCGGGAAGCGGCTGGAGATACGCCGCGCGGCGGTCGTCACCCGGAAGCGGCGAAGGCGCGATGCGATTCACTTCCTGCCGGAGGCCGTCGTCCAGCTCGACCACGCTGCCTACGGACGGGAGCTCGCCCTCCCGCTCGCGCAGCTCGTATCCGGTCGGCTTCCAGACGAAGAGCAGGTGCTTCTCCGGGGTCGACATGCGGCCGAACCCTAACCCCGGGCGGTGTACGGGGGCAGCGTGATCCGCACCGCGGTTCCGCCCTCGTCCGAGCTGTGGTCCACGTCGACGCTGCCCTGCAGCGTGCGGGCGCGCTCGGCGAGCGCCTCGAAGACCCGCCGGCGGCGCTCGCCCGAGCCGTCGTCGACGATGAGCGTCTCGACGGCGCCCCCGCCGACCTCGCCGATCGCAACCGAGATCCGGGTCGGCGGGCCTCGCCGGACCGCTGCGTCGAGCGACTCGCGGATCATCTGGTAGAGCACGATCTGGGCGCGGCTCGCCAGCGCGGAGCCCGCCTCGACGTCCAGGTCCACGCGGACGCGGTGCGACACCTCTACCTGGTCGGCGAGCGCCTGCACGGCCGGCCCGAACCCCTGGTCGCGCAGGACGACCGGCTCGAGCGCGAACGAGAGGTCGCGCAGCTCCCGGATCGTCTCGCGCTGCCGGTCGACCGCCTTGCGCAGGACCTCCTTCGCGTCCTCCGTCTTGCCGCGGTCGATCGCGTCGACGACGCCGTCGAGCATCAAGGCGATTCCGGACATGGCCTGGACGGGTACGTCGTGGAGGAACAGCGCCAGCCGGCGCCGCTCGTCCTGCTCCGCGGCGATCAGCTGGTCCGCATGGCGAGAACGCTCCGCCTCCTGCTCCTGCTTCTGCAGCAGGTGGATCGCCAGTGCCGCGCCGGCGATGATCGCAGCGGCGACTGCGCCGAACGCGACGAGCTCCAGCCCGGCCGTCAGGCCGGCGAGGGCGACCAGCGCGGCGGCCGCCACAACCGCGACGAGCAGACTCGCCTTGGTAGGAGGGCTTGGCAGAACGCCGGCTATGCCGCCACGCCGCGCTGCTCGCCCCGGCGACGAGCGACGTTCCACCAATCCCTCCTAGTCGATGATCGCTTCGCGAAGCGCAATCGCCACCGCGTGCGTCCGCGTGTCCGCCTCGAGCTTCGTGAGGATGTGGCGAACGTGACTCTTCACGGTCTCCTGGCTGATGAAGAGCCGGGCCGCCACGTCTGCGTTGGACATGCCGTCGGCGAGCAGCTGGAGGATCTCCCGCTCGCGGCCTGTGAGCATGTCGTCGCCCTTGCCGGGCAGGAACGCCGGCATGAGCGCCGGGTCGACGTAGCCGTCGCCCGCGGCGATCTTCTCGATCGCCTTGACGAGCGTCTGGTGCGGCGCCTCCTTGAGGATGTAGCCCTTCGCCCCCGACTCGAGGCCTCGGCTGAGGAGGCTCCGCTCGCTGTAGGCCGTGAAGATGAGGACGGCCGTCTCGGGGACCCTCTCGCTCAGGTGCTTCGTCGCCTCGAGTCCGTCCATGCCGGGCATGCGGACGTCCATGATCACCACGTGGGGCTTGCGCCGCTCGGCGAGCGAGACCGCCGAGGCGCCGTCGGAAGCCTCGCCGATCACGCGGATGTGCGGCGCGCGGGAGAGCGACAGCCGCAGGCCCTCGCGGACGACCTCGTGGTCGTCGACGATCAGGCAGGTGATCTCGGGGCGGCCGTCGTTGCTTGGCTCCTGGGAGCTCTGAGTCACGGGCGAGGAATTCTAGGCGTCTAGCAGGAAGTCCTGTACGCGCCGCTCTACACGGCGAGGCTGAGCTGCTCGTCGTGCTGCGTCCCGTCGAGCCGCACCCTCCGGCGGTCACGCACGCCCAGCTCCTTGGCGAGCGCCGCGACCTGCTCGCGCACCGGCGCCGCCTCGGAGCTCGGCAGGTACGCGCGACCGCCCCGGTAGAGGTCGAGGTACCGCGGCAGCAGCTCCGGGAAGTCCTCCGCGAGGCGCTCGAGGAAGTGCTCGCGAGTCCCGGGTCGCAGGTTGAGGATGTTCGTCCAGACGCCGGTCGCGCCGGCCTCGCGGGCCGCCTTCACCACTTCGCGGAGGTGCTCGGGCCGGTCGGAGATGCCCGGCAGGATCGGCGCCATGCCGACGCCGACCTTGATTCCCGCGTCGACGAGCGTCTTCAGCGCCCGCAGCCGCTGGCGCGGATGCGCCGTGCTCGGCTCCGTCTTCCGCCAGACCTCCTCGTCGAGCGTCGGGATCGAGAAGGTGATGCCGACCTTGGCCCGCCGCGCCGCCTCCACGAGCACGTCGACGTCGCGGACGATCATCGGCCCGCGCGTGATCAGCTGGAACGGGTTCGAGACCTCGGCGAGCGCCTGCAGGCAGCCGCGGGTCAGCCTGTACCTGCCCTCGGCCGGCTGGTACGGGTCGGTCGCGGCCCCGATCGCCACGGACTCGCCTTCCCAGGACGGCCTCGCCAGCTCCTTGCGGAGCACCTCGGGAATGTTCGTCTTCACGCGGATCGAGGTTCCGTACCGGTCGTCAGACGGCCGGTCGGCGCGGCGCTCGAACGCCCGCACGTAACAGAACGTGCAGCGGTGGACGCAGCCCATGTACGGGTTCAGCGACCA
>DASVEW010000059.1:0-19137 GCA_036380355.1 Gaiellaceae bacterium
GCGCGCGCGTTCGCGGCTCGAGGCGCCTCGGTGGTCGTGCACGATGCCGGAGTCGAGCAGGACGGCCGTGGCGGCGACCCGGCGGTCGCGGACGCGGTCGTCGCCGAGCTGACGCGCGTAGGCGGTCGTGCGGTCGCACGCTACGAGAACCTCGAGTCCGCCGAGGCATGCGAGCAGCTCGTCGCGGGCACGCTCGAGCAGCTCGGTCGGCTCGACGTCGTCGTCCACAACGCGGGGCTGGTGATCTGGGAGGAGCTCGAGGAAGCACAGAGGAGCTGGGAACGGATGCGCGCCGTCGGCATCGACGCGCCGTTCCACATCACTCGCGCCGCGTTCCCGGCTATGAAGGAGCAGGGCTACGGCCGTTTCGTCTTCACGACGTCCGGCCGCGCGATGGCGGTCGAGCGGACCCGCCCCGGACTGGCCGGCTACGCGACGGCGAAGATGGGGCAGTTCGGGCTCATGCTCGTCGCTGCCGCCGAGGGGGAGGAGCACGGCATCCGCGCCAACGCAGTCTCGCCCGCCGCCGCGACTCGCGTCCTGCGCCGCCGGGTCGAGCCGGGCGAGCTCGAGCCGGAGCAGGTCGTCCCGGGCGTGCTCTTCCTCGCTTCCGACCGCTGCGACTTCTCGGGGACGGTGCTCGAGGCAGCCGGCGGCGAGTTCGACGTCGCGCGCTGGACGTCGAGCGAGGGCGTCGACTTCGGCCGCGAGCCGGTCGAGCCGGAGGCGATCGCCGAGCGCTGGGCCGAGATCGAAGGGAGGGTGCCGGCATGAGTACCGTCGAGACCGACATCCAGCAGGCTGTCGAGGACGCCGCGGCACACCTCTACGTCTGGGCGCTGAAGGACATCCCGCAGGACCTCCGCGACGCGCTCGCCGATGCGTCCGGCAAGGAGACCTCCGTGCCCGGGCAGCGTGTGCTGCAGACGATCCTCAAGAACGTCCAGGTGGCCGAGCGGGAGAACAACCTCGTCTGCCAGGACACAGGGATCGCCGTCTACTACTGCCGCGTCGGCGAGCACTTCCCGCTCCACCCGGCCCGGATCTATCAGGCGCTCTACGACGGGACGATGCGCGCGACGCTCGACCACCCCTTGCGCTCGAACACCGTCCACACGCTCACGCGCGAGAACACGGGGCCGAACGTCGGCTATCGCGTTCCGATCGTCCACTGGGACTTCGTCGCCGACTGGGACGGCCTCGACGTCAAGTGCGTCCCCAAGGGATCGGGCTCGGAGAACATGAGCTTCCTGAAGATGTGCGTCCCCGCCGACGGCGTGAAGGGGATCAAGCAGTTCGTCCTCGAGTCGATCGTCGGCGCCGGCGGCAAGCCCTGCCCGCCCGGGATCGTCGGCGTCGGGATCGGCGGCTCCGCCGACTACGCGATGCACCTCGCCAAGGAGGCGATCGCGCGCCCGGTCGGCACGCGGAACCCGGATCCGGAGGTCGCGAAGCTCGAGGAGGAGCTCTTCCAGCTGCTGAACGAGACCGGGATCGGGCCGATGGGGCTGGGCGGCGACGTGACCGTGCTCCAGTGCCACATCGAGCACGCGGACACGCACATGACGCTGAACCCGGTGGCCGTCAACTACCAGTGCTGGGCGGCGCGGCGGGCGACGGCGCACGTCGCGGCCGACGGCACGACCGACTTCGACCGGGAGGCGTGATGGCGGAGCACAGGCTCACCTTCCCCGCCTCCGAGGACGACGTCCGCCAGCTCCGCGCAGGCGACCTCGTCACCGTCGACGGGCACATCATCGGGCTCCGCGACCGGACGCAGATCCGGATCTTCGACCAGGGTCAGAAGCCGCCGATCGACCTGAACGGCGCCTTCCTGCTCCACACGGCGCCCGGCGTCCGCAAGCGGGACGACGGCGGCTACGACCCGATGTGCATCGGCACGACGACGAGCGCCCGCATGGTGCGCTTCACCGAGCCGCTCGGCCGTGACTACGGCGTCCGCGCGATCTGCGGCAAGGGCGGGCTGCCCGACGACGCCATCGAGCCGATGCGCGAGCACGGGATGGTCTACTTCGCGATCGTCGGCGGCGCCGCCGCACTCGAGACGACGCAGATCGAGGCGATCGAGGAGGTCTACTGGGAGGAGTTGATGCCCGAGTGCCTCTGGAAGTTCCGCGTCAAGGACTTCGGACCGCTCTGGGTCGGCATCGACTCCCACGGCAACTCGCTCTTCCACGACGTCCAGGAGGAAGCGCACAAGCGACTGGAGGACATCCTTGCCCGGATTTGACGGCTTTCTCGACGTCCCGGCCCGCTCGCCGAAGCCGCGGCGCAGCGGCCTCACACACGTCATCGACAAGGGGCTCAACCTGCGCGAGATCGAGGGCATGTTCGACACGGGCGGCGACTACGTCGACATCGTCAAGCTCGGCTGGGGCACGTCGTACGTCACGAACAACCTCGAGAAGAAGATCGCGCTCTACCGCTCGCTCGCGACGCCTGTCGTCTGCGGCGGGACGCTCTTCGAGGCCGTCTACGCGCGCGGCAAGCTCGACGAGTACAAGAGCTGGCTGACCGAGCAGCGGTTCTCGCACGTCGAGATCTCGGACGGCGCAGTCGACATCCCGCGTGAGCGCAAGCTCGAGCTGATCGCCGAGTTCGGGCAGGACTTCACCGTCCTCTCCGAGGTCGGCTCGAAGGACGCCGAGGTCAACTTCGCGCCGTATCTCTGGGTCGAGTGGATCAAGGAGGAACTCGAGGCCGGCGCCTGGAAGGTGATCACGGAGGGGCGTGAAGGCGGAACCGCGGGGATCTTCCGGCCGACGGGCGAGATGCGCACGGGCCTGATCGACGAGATCGCGCACGACGTCGACATCCACGACCTGATCTTCGAGGCGCCCACGAAGGCGGCCCAGGCGTGGTTCGTCAGGCACTTCGGGCCCGAGGTGAACCTCGGGAACATCCCGCCGGAGGAGGTCATCCCGCTCGAGACGCTGAGGCTCGGCCTTCGCGCCGACACGATCCAGGAGGTCCTGCTCGGTGGCGAGCGCGCCCCCACTGCCTGAGCTCGACGTCGAGGCCATGTCCGCCGAGGAGCTGCTCCGCTGGGCGCACGCGGAGTACGGCGACACGCTCTGCCTGACCTGCTCGTGGCAGAAGCAGTCCTCCGTGCTCGTGCACATGGTCTCCGAGCTCGGTCTCGACATCCCGATCGTCGAGCTGGACACGCACCTCTTCTTCCGCGAGACGTACGAGACACGAGACCGGCTGGTCGAGCGCTACGGGCTGAAGCTGCTCCCGCCGCCGCCGGTGATCACCGTCGCCGAGCAGCACAAGCAGGAAGGGCCGAACCTCTGGGAGCGCGATCCCGACCGCTGCTGCCACATCCGCAAGGTCGAGCCGCTGCTCGAAGCGCTGAAGCTGTACGACGCCTGGATCTCCGGGATCCGGCGCGACCAGTCGCCTTCGCGGGCTCAGACCCCGAAGCTTCAGTGGTCGGAGCGCTACGGCGTCTGGAAGATCCACCCGCTCGCCGACTGGGACGAGCGCCGGGTCTGGCTGTACATCCACGTCAACGAGATCCCGTTCAACCCGCTCCACGACGCGGGCTACCGGTCGATCGGCTGCATGCCGTGCACCAAGCCGACGGCGCCCGACGAGGAGGAGCGCGCGGGGCGGTGGGCCGGCTCGGACAAGCTCGAGTGCGGCATCCACCTGGACACGCCGATCATCGACGCGAAGAAGGAGACGAATGGCTGAGCACATCTACGCCCACGAGCATCCGGAGTCGGATCGCTCGCGCGACGGCGGCTTCACGCTCTGGTTCACGGGGCTGAGCGGCGCCGGGAAGACGACGATCGCGCACCTCGTAGGGCCGGCGCTCGAGGAGCGCGGTCACATCGTCGAGTACCTCGACGGCGACACGGTGCGCACGCACCTCTCGAAGGGTCTCGGGTTCTCGAAGGAGGACCGCGACACGAACATCGAGCGCATCGGCTGGGTCTCCTCGCGGCTGACGCGCCACGGCGCGGCCGTGCTCGCCTCCGCGATCTCCCCCTACGAGGAGACGCGCCAGAAGGCGCGCGCTCTGGTCGAGGAGTGGGGCTCGTTCGTCGAGGTGCACGTCGACTGCTCGGTCGACGAGTGCGCGCGGCGCGACGTCAAGGGGCTCTACGAGAAGGCGTTCGCCGGCGAGATCAAGGGCTTCACCGGCGTCGACGACCCGTACGAGGCGCCTTCGAATCCGGAGATTCGCGTCGACTCGGAGCAGGAGTCCGCCGAGGCGAGCGCGCAGCGCATCCTTGCGAAGCTCGAGGAGCTCGGCCTCGTGCCTGCAGAGGTGGCGGCATGACGGTCGCTCCACAGGGGACACGCCCGGTGCCAGGCACCGGACACGGCCTGATCAGCCCCCACGGCGGGAAGCTCGTCGACCGGACCGGCGAGCGGCCGGGCGACATCGAGGAGCTCGAGGTCGTGCCGCTTACTTCGCGCGAGGTGTCTGACCTGGACATGCTCGCCTCCGGTGCGCTGAGCCCGCTCGAGGGGTTCATGGGGCGCGAGGACTACGAGCGCGTGGTCGACGAAATGAGGCTCGCGAACGGCCTGCCCTGGGCGCTTCCGGTCTGCCTCGCAGTCGACAAAGCACCAGAAGGCGACCGTGTCGCGCTCGCCGACGCGGCCGGCCGTCCCGTCGCCGTCCTCGACGTCGAGGAGATCTACGAGTACGACAAGGAGCGCGAGGCAGAGAAGTGCTTTCGCACCACCGACGACGCTCACCCGGGAGTCGCGCGGCTCTACGCACAGAAGCCGCTCTACCTCGCCGGGCGGGTCACCGTCTTCGAGCGGGCCGAGGCGCCGTTCCCCGAGCTCGCCCGCGACCCGGCCGACACGCGCGCCGAGTTCGCCCGGCGCGGCTGGAAGCGGATCGTCGGCTTCCAGACGCGCAACCCGATCCACCGCGCGCACGAGTACCTGACGAAGACAGCGCTCGAGACGGTCGACGGTCTGCTGATCCACCCGCTCGTCGGCGACACCAAGTCCGACGACGTCCCGGCCAGGACGCGCGTCGACTGCTACGAGGTGCTGCTCGACAACTACTACCCGGCCGATCGCGTCGTCCTCTCCGCCTTCCCGGCGGCGATGCGCTATGCCGGCCCGCGAGAGGCGATCTGGCACGCGATCTGCCGGAAGAACTACGGCTGCTCGCACTTCATCGTCGGCCGCGACCACGCCGGCGTCGGGGACTTCTACGGCTCCTACGACGCGCAGCTGATCTTCGACGAGCTCGAGCCGCACGAGCTCGACATCGAGCCGATGTTCTTCGAGCACGCCGTCTACTGCAAGCGGTGCGAGGCGATGGTCTCGCCGAAGACCTGCCCGCACGGCGGCGACGACCACGTCTTCCTCTCCGGGACGAAGGTGCGGGAGATGCTGACGAACGGGGAGATCCCGCCGGCCGAGTTCTCACGGCCCGAGGTCGCCGAGGTGCTGATCCGCGCGTACGCGAGCTAGGTGCCTCTCCGGGCGACACACGCCGGTCTCTGGCCCGCGATCACGCGGCGCCAGAGCACACCCTCCTCCTCACCAAGGCTCTCCAGCCTTGACTCGTCCGAGTGCGCGCTCTGGCTTGGTGCTCGCGACCCAGAGCCTCGGCAGTGCCACCCGAAGAGGCACCGATGACCTGGGAGCTCTCGCTCACCGGCCTTGCCATCGGCCTCCTCGTCGGCCTCACGGGAATGGGCGGCGGTGCACTCCTCACGCCGTTCCTCATTCTCTTCTTCGGCTTCAAGCCGACCCTCGCGGTGGGCACCGACATCCTCCACGGAGCCGTCTTCAAGACCTTCGGCGCCGTGCGCCACCGGCGCCTCGGCACCGTCCACGCGCGGATGACCTTCTGGATGTTCCTCGCCTCGGGACCGATGTCGCTCGCCGGCGTCCAGACGGCCGAGTGGCTCGAGAACCGCTACGGCAACGGGGTCGAGTCCGCCTCGGCGAAGGTGATCGGCGCCGCGCTGATCCTGGGCGGCCTCGGCTTTCTCGCCAAGACGTTCGTGCAGCGCGGCGTGCAGGCGACCGACGCGCCGTTCCTGCTCCAGCAGCGTGACCGCGTGATCGCCTTCGCGCTCGGCGCGGTCGGCGGCTACATCGTCGGCCTGACGTCGGTCGGGAGCGGCACGTTCTTCGCCCTCGTGATGCTGCTCGTCTTTCCGTTGACCGCGGCGAAGATCGTCGGCACCGACATCTTCCACGCGGCCGCGCTGCTCTGGGTCGCCGGGATCGCGCACCTGATCCACGGCAACGTCGACCTCGGAGCGATGGCGTGGCTGCTGCTCGGCTCGATCCCGGGGATCCTGATCGGGAGCCAGGTCACGGTGAAGCTCCCCGACCGCTCGCTTCGGGTGGCCCTGTCGACCGTGCTGCTGGCGAGCGGCGTGCGGCTCCTGGAGACGCCCGGTTACGACATCTGGGTGCCGATCATCCTGGCAACCGGGGCCGTGCTGGCCGGCGTCGTGGAGGTGAAGCGCCTCAACGGACGGGTCGCTCGAACCGATCCGGCTTGACTTGGCTTAGAGCGTGAGGAAGGGCAGGAAGGTCGTCATGTCCACGACGGCCACGGCCGGCAGTTGGTCGTCGCGGCAGCGCAGCTGCTTCAGCCGGTCGTTGAGCGGGCGCGTGAACCACCGCTCGAAGAGCTGACGGCGGGCGATCTCCTTCAGCGCCGCGACGACCGAGTTCCGCGCGACGCCGACCGGGAAGGCGCCGAGGGGCATCGTCTGGTCCTCCGCCTTGACCTCGAAGACGCCGTCCGCGGTCCGGATCTTCACCTTCCTGCCGGCCGGGACGTCGAAGACCTGCGGCGGCGCGAGCGACCCGATCGCCAGGCCCCTCCGACGCTCGCCGAGCCACCAGGCACGGGGCTTGACCTCCACCATGCGAGCCGGCTGCGCCGAGAAGTTCTCGTGGTACTCCGTGATCTGCTGCGCTGTCGGGTTGGGCGCGCGGAACCGCCGGCCCATCCGCTGCTGGCGCAGCTCGTCGGCGAGGATCTCCCGCGCGAGCGCCTGGTTCGCGCGGGACCGGGCGAGCGTCCGGCGGTAGGCCGCGCGGCTTCCCCGGAAGCGTGCGCGGATGATCGCCCGCTCGGCCGCGAGCACGTCCACCTGCTTCACCTCGACGAGCCCGGCCAGCACCGCCTGCGAGTAGGCCGCGGAGAAGGCGACGCCGCCGTCGCGGATCACGCGCGAAAGCCGCCCGACACTGCTGTACCTGATCGCATGGCCGCCGACCTCGCAGCGGACGCCGCGCCCAAGCGTGATCTGGCCCTGGGTCAGCGCCGTGTCGAAGTCAGGCCCGGCGGCGCCCGGCCCGTCGCAAAGCCGCGAACTTCGCGTCCAGAGCCAGATGCAGGCGCCGACCTCCTTGTCCGGGTCGGCCTGGGCGGTGTTGCGCGCCTGCCAGCCCCAGGACCACACGGTCCCGATCCGCGTCTCGCGCGCCACCTGCTTCGCGGCGAGAGCCTGGAGCTTGACGTGCTGGAACCAGGCGATCGGCGGCATGGAACCGCGGTTCGACGCCTGGAAGCCGAGCATGATCCCGACCCGCCGCGATGGGATGCCGATGTCCGTGAACGTCCTCACCGCCTCGCGGAAACGGTTGCGGAGCGTGCGGCTGCCGGCGGCCGGCCCCTGCCGGTGGATCAGCCGCCCGGCGAAGTAGACCTCCTGCACGAGGTCGGCGTAGTGGGACGCCTCGCGCCACCAGTTCCCGGCGTCACCCTGGGTGTACGGCTTGCTGGAGATGAGGATGAACGGCCGGGCCCCGAGCTCGCGCAGCGTCTTCGCGAAGACGAGGACGTTGTGCCGGTACTGCGCGTTGTTCGCCGTCCAGGGCGTCGTCGTATGCGCGCCGAAGAGCTCGTTGAGCGCCATCCACGGCCGCGCGCAGCCGGCCGAGGCGACGGCGCGGTAGAAGATCCGGTGCGCCCAGTCGACCGTCTCCCGCTCGGTCGTGGGCTTCGCCGGCGTCCCCGCGCGGCTGTTCAGGTACAGGTCGAAGTAGACCGTCTTCGCGCCCGCGGCCCGCAGCTTCGGCGGATAGATGAAGTTGGACGCGGCGGCGATGACCCCCGGCCGCGCGAAGCGGTACCAGAAGGGCACGGAGCCGTCCGCGAAGTCCACCCACGCTGTCCCCTTCCCCCGCTCGGGCAGGCCGCAGGGATCGGCGGCCCGCGCCTGCTGCGCGGTTCCGGCAAACACCGCCACCGCCACGACCCCGCCCACGAGCAGCCGCCTCACGGCGGCCATGGTAGCCAGCCGTCGTCAGCGATTCCGCGCCGGTTGCGGCGGGATCGGGCAAGAGACGAACGGCCGGCCGAGCAGCAGCGAGCCGAGCTTGTACGCCTCGCAGCCCGCGCAGAGCCCGGTCGCGGCGGCGAGGAGGGCGAGGACGGCGACGAGCGCCCCGAGCACGGCTCCGACCGTGGCGAAGCCGGCCGCCCAGGCAACGGCTGCCGCCGACAGGAAGGCGATCCCGACCTTGTTCGCGAACCGTGGCGGCCGGGAGTCCTCGAGCTGCCCCTCGCCCAAGACGGGCTGCACGAGCTCGAAGTAGGCGAGGCACGGCAGGCAGTAGCGGCGGCCGAGCGTAAGCCCGACGGCGAGCTGGAGCGCCAGCAGCGCCAGCAGCCACCACCAGCCCATGGTCACCGCGAGCGCCGCGAGCAGCCCGATCGTCGCCTGGTTGAACCGAGGCGCCCGCGAATCGATCACGTCGAGATCGCGGTACGGGTCGGCGACACGTTCCTTCCGGGGCATTTCAGGACCCATATCTACACTCGACGGGCGTGGCCCGGCACGTCCGCACGATCCTCGTCCTGCTCCTGCTTGCCGGGACAGCCGCTGCATTCGTCGTCACCGAGGAGCTCAAGCTGGAACCAGACCCGATCGCACGACCGCGCATCACACCCACGTTCTCGCCCACCTGCCGGTGCGATCAGCAGACGGCGCAGATCGCGTTCCGGCTCCGCCAGGCGGACCGGCTGACACTCACGATCCAGGACGGCCAGGGCCAGGTGGTCCGGACGCTGCTCCGCAACGCCAGCTTCGGGCGCGGGAACCATGCGTTCGGCTGGGACGGCAGGGACGAGCGGGGCGAGGTGGTGGCCCAAGGCGCGTACCGTCCTCGTGTCGAGCTGGACAAGCTCGACCGGGCGATTCTGTTCCCGCGCGAGATCCGAGTCGACACGACCCCGGCGCGCGTCGAGATCACGCGCCTACGGCCGCGGGCCGTCTCGCCGGACGGCGACGGCCGCGCGGACACCGTCACGATCCGCTACCGGGCCTCCGAGCCGGCGCACGCCCTGCTCCTCGTGAACGGCCGGCAGGAGGTGAAGACGGCACTGCGGATGAGCGGTGCGCTCGTCTGGTCGCCGAAGGGCAGGAAGCGCGGCGCCTACCGGCTGTCGGTCGCGGCCGTGGACGAAGCGGGAAATCGAAGCCGGCCGAGGGGCCCCTTCGACGTGCGCATCCGCTACGTCGACATCGCGGCCGAGGTGATTCGCGCCCGCCCGAGGGCAGGCTTCTCGGTTCGGATCTCGACCGACGCGAGGCGCTACTCCTGGCGCCTCGGCCGCCGCACGGGATCGGCGCGCGTCCGCATCCTCCGGCTTCGCGCCCCTGCGACGCCGGGCCGCTACGCGCTCGTCGTCGAGGTGTCGGGCAGGCGCGATTCGGCAACGGTGGTGGTTCGGAGACCATGAGCTTCAACCGCCTCCTCAGGCTCGCCGGCATGACGGTCGCAACCGTCGTCCCCGGCTTCCTCGCCGGGATCTGGCTCCATGAAGAGGGAACGATCGAGTACAAGCGCGGCTCACCGACGGTCGAGTTCGTCACGACGCAGACACAGAAGGCGCCGGAGACGCCGCGCCCGCGCCGTGTCGTCCTTCGCCTCCCTTGGCCGACGTATGGGCTCCGCGTCCAGCGGACGCACACCTCGACCGACTTCAAGCTGCGCCCGCCGTTCCGCCTTCGCTGGACATTCAAGGCGGGCCACGTCCTCGAGTTTCCGCCCTCCATTGCGTACGGCCGGCTGTACGTCGCGCAGCAGCGAGGCCGGTTCTACGCGTTCCACCACCGCACGGGGAAGATCGTCTGGCAGCGCCGGTTCAACCACTGCTCTGCGGCGTCGCCGACCGTCGCGTACCGGGTCGTCTACCACACGTGGATGCAGCCGCTGCCCTGCAACCGCTTTCCGCGCAACCAGCCCGGAATGATCGTCGCAATGGCGGCGAGGACGGGAAAGATCGTCTGGCGGTACAGAGCCGGCGTCTTCGAGTCGTCGCCACTCGTCGTCGGTAAGACGCTCTACGCGGGCTCGTGGGACCACAAGCTCCACGCCGTCAACATCTACACCGGCAAGGCGAGGTGGACGTTCACGGCCGACCACGAGATCAACAGCTCCCCGGCCTTCGCGAACGGCATGGTCTATTTCGGAACGGACGGCGGCAGCGTCTACGCGCTCGACGCACGGACCGGCCGGCTGCGCTGGCGGGCCCGGGCCCTGGCCCGCTTCGGCCGCCGGGAGTACTTCTATGCCACGCCGACGATCGCCTACGGCCGGGTCTTCATCGGGAACACCGACGGGACGCTCTACGCCTTCGGCGCCTCGAGCGGACGACTTCTGTGGGCGCAGCGCGCGGGCAGCTACATCTACACCGCCGCCGCCGTCTGGCGGCAGAGGGTGTACGTCGGTACGTACGACGGACAGTTCATGGCCTTCAACGCGGGGACGGGGGACCGACTCTGGCGCTTCCAGGCCTCCTCCGCCATCCACGGCGCGCCGAGCGTGATCGACGGCCTCGTTTACTTCGCCGCCTGCCCGCGCTGCGGCCGCAACGCCTCCCGGTCGACCAGGAGTGGCGACCGAGGGACGTACGCGCTGGACGCGAGGACCGGAAAGCTGGTCTGGCGCTGGCCGGACGGCGTCTTCAGCCCGGCCGTCGCCGACAGCCAGCACCTCTACATCGTCGGCCGCTCGCGCGTCTTCAGCTTTGCGCCGAAGCGTCGTCCCGCTGCTCGCCGTAAGCAAGCAAGAACGAAACGAGCACGGCAGTCAAAGGCCAGATCAAGTACGAGTTCTGGAACACGCGGCCGAGGTACAGCAGCCCGAAGATCGACGCCGCAAAGCCGGCCGCGCCGATCCACAACCGCCGCGACCGCCACTGCGTCCACAGCAGCCACGCCGTAACCGGCAGCCAGAGCACGGCGGCGAGGGGCAGGAACGGATACGGGCCGAACCGGTCGTCGAGGATGCCGACCTCGAGGAGGACGCCGGCGAGGCCGTAGCCGATGATCCGGTACGTCTGGGCGCCGTACTCGATCGTGTCGTCCCAGAGGGCCCCGAAGTCCCAGATCGCGAACGGCAGGATCCCGAGCAGGACGATGCCGGCGAAGAGAGCGCCCGCGCGCCAGAGCACGGGACGCGGAACCGCGCGGGTCAGCATCATCACCACGAGGAACGGCACGGCGATCAGCGCGAACTGCTTCAGCAGGACCGCACCGGCGATGCAGGCAGCGGCCGCGAGGTAGCGGGACCTCGCCACGAAGACGAAGGCGAGCACGGTCAGGAGCAGGCAGGGCGCGTCGGCGGTGCCGAACCAGGATGCGGTGACGGCGAGCGGGTTCGCCGCCAGCGCGGCCCCGGCAGCCAGCCGCCAGTGGAGCGGCGCGTCGAACAGGAGCGCGGCGCCGAACAGCGCGAGCGTGCAGAGCAGGACGAGCATCCGGTAGTCGTCGAACGGCTTGGGCAGCAGCCGCCACGCGGCGGCCGTGAGCGCGGTGCCGGGGAAGTACGCGAAGTGGTCGAGCGCGACCTGCGGGATCTGCGCGCCCGGCTGGGCGGCGGGATACCACTCCTCGAGCCCCGTGTCGCGGTAGTCGTGCCCGTACGGGTTCTCGCCGTCGAGGATCAGGTCGCCGGCGATCTCGATCTGGTAGGTCGAGTCGTTGACGTGGTACCAGGGCTCGGAGGCGTCGCGCAGCCCGACCTGGAGGAAGGTCGCGGGGAGCAGCAGGAGCCCCACCACGGCCGCGCAGATCGAGGCGACGACCCACGTCGGGACCGTGCGCCTCGCGAGCAGCAGCGCCGCGCCGAGAGCGACGACGAGGCCTCCGACGAGCGCTCCGGCCCTGAGCAGCGCGAGGTCGAAGTCACGATCGGCGGCCTTGACGAGCCACCGAAACGGCCCCTGCGGGTCGGTCCCGCCCGACGGCACCCTGAAGGGCCACGCCTGCGAGCCGAGATCCGGCACCGTGATCGTCACGAGGATCGCGAGGACGCCGAGGACCGCCCCGGCCTGGCGTCGCGTCACTTCGTCGGGACGGGTTGGGGGCCGGCGATCCGGCCGCTCTCGGCCCGCGACTCCTCGCGTTCCGGGACAGGGGCGGGCACAGAGAGATACGCCACGCCGACGCCGAGCGTGAGCCACGTGATCGGGTCCTCGAAGAAGCCGCTGTACGCGAGCGCGTGCGTGAAGAGGGCGAGGAGCACGGCGCCGAGGGCGAGCGCGAGCGTCGGCCACGCCTGCCGTACGATCAGGAGCATCCGGCCGGCTCCCACCAGGAGCAGTGCATACAGCGCCAGGCCCACGGCGCCGAGCTCGGCGGCGACCGTGAGCGGCGTCGTGTGCGAGACGAACCGCGCCTCGCGTGCGCTCCCACTCGCGCCGAGATCCCGGCTCACCTTCGGCTGGGCGCCGAGCCCGACGCCGACGAGCGGTTGCTCGCGGGCCACGTCGATCGCCAGCTCGGCGCGCTGCCACCTGCCGCTCGTCAGCTCCCTGATCGACTGGTCGCGCGCCTGCACGGCAACGAATCCGGCCGCCACGACAAAGGCGACCAGAGTCGCTGCGAGCACTGCGCGCCGCGCCGTCCGGTCGCCGGCCACGAGGGTGACGGCGGCGGCCACCACGAACAGGGCGGCCATGCTCGATTGCGAGTACGAGTAGTAGAGACCGGCGAACAGCAGGGCCATCAGCGGCGCCGCGAGGGCGAGGCGGATCCGGCCGGCCCAGAGCAGCACGAGGAGGACCGCGAAGCCGAGGACGAGGTGGCGGCCGTACAGGCTCGGGTCGGAGAACAGCGAGGTCACGCGGAAGAACGGGGAGTACGCGTTGGCGACCTCGAGGTTGGGCTCGTAGAAGAGCAGCTCCTTCGTCGCCTGCTGCCAGAGGCCGACGACCGCGAAGACCGAGGCGAGGCCGATCGCGATCACGGCGAGCGCTCTCGGCAGCCAGGGGGCGAGCTCCGCGCGCGCGACAACGGCGACCATCGCGGCGAAGGGGAGCAGGAAGAACGCGAGCAGGTTGGCGCCCTCCTCGATGTCGCGCGTCCAGAGGAGCGAGAGCGAGGCGACCGCGAGGAACGCGGCGATCGGGATCGCGATCAGCCGTGGCGGCGCGGCGATCTCGTTCCGGCGCAGCGCCCGGTAGAGGAAGGCGACCGCGGCGGCCGTGAGGACCGCGTACAGCGGGATGAGACGGCCAAGCCGCCCGCCCTCTGCCACTGCGAAGAAGAACCGGTGCTCCCGGTCGACGTCGAACGGAAGCCGGAAGGGCGCCGCGAGGACGAGGGCCGGGATCGTCAGGGCCGGATACCGCACGAAGACCGCGGCCGCGACGGCGAGGAGGAGCAACCCAACCGCTCCCGCCGCGACGGCAGTCGCCGAGGCGGCGTTGTCGATCGCGTCCGTGCCGGCGATGGACAGCGCCAGCAGCGCTTCCGCGACCACGAGCAGCGCGAACCCGGCGAGAAGGGCCGTCCGGCGGCCGGCCAGGATGGCGAGCGCGGCGCCGCCGGCGCCGACGATCCCAGCAAGCTCCGCCAGTCCGGCTTCGTTCATCCCCGGAGCCGGATACTACGTCCCTCCGTCGAAATCGTTCCCTAGTGCCCCATCCAGCAATACATGCCGGCTTCTGGCCCGCGATCACGCGGCGCCAGAGCCCACGCTCCTCCTCACCAAGGTCTTCTGACCTTCGCTCGTCGGATCGCGGCCTCTGGCTTGGTGCTCGCGACCCAGAAGCTCGGCGGCATTACTGGACGGGGCACCAGTGATCACAGGCTGGAAGCGGGTGCTCGTCCTCGCGCCGCACACGGACGACGGCGAGTTCGGTTGCGGCGCGACGCTGGCTCGTCTCGTGGACGGCGGGACCGACGTGCGCTACGTCGCGTTCTCGATCGCGACCCGCTCGCTGCCGGACGGCTTCCCGCCGGACACGCTCGCGCGCGAGGTGCGCGAGGCGACCGCCGAGCTGGGCATCCCCGAGTCGCAGCTCCAGGTCCACGACTTCGAGGTGCGCACCTTCCCGGAGCACCGACAGGAGATCCTCGAGCTCCTGATCGGGCTCTGGGACGAGTGGAAGCCCGACGCCGTACTCCAGCCGAGCCTGCGTGACATCCACCAGGACCACCAGGTCATCGCCGCCGAGGGGCTCCGGGCCTTCAAGCGGACGACGATCCTCGGCTACGAGATCCCGTGGAACAACTTCGACTTCGGCTACCAGGCGTACGTCGCGCTCGAGCGGGACCACGTGGAGCGCAAGGTGCGGGCGCTCGCGAAGTACGAGTCGCAGCAGCACCGCCGGTACTCCGACCCCGAGTACGTCTGGAACCTCGCCCGGACGCACGGCGTCAATGTGAACCGCGAGTATGCGGAGGTGTTCGAGGTCTACCGCGTGGTCGCGTGAGCACCCCGCGCCGCAGCCGGCCCGCGTTCGGGCCGAACTACGGCATCTCGACCGACGAGGAGGGGATGCTCGACTGGAGCTGGGCCGAGGAGCGCCTGGCGAAGTCCCGCAACTACTGGATCGCGACGGCGAGCCCCGACGGCCGCCCGTCCGTCGTCCCGGTGTGGGGCGTCTGGCTCGACGGCGCCGTGCAGTTCGGGACGAGTCCAAGGTCGCGCAAGGCGCTGAACCTCGAGCGCGATCCCCGCGTCGTGGTCCACCTCGAGAGCGGCGACGAGGTCGTGATCCTCCAGGGCGAGATCGAGCACTTCCGCCCCGACGAGCGCACCGCCGACGCGTACGAGCCGAAGTACTCCTGGCGCCCGAACGTCGAGGACGCGACCGGCGAGGGCTGGTACCGCCTCCGGCCGCGGCGTGCCCTCGCCTGGCTCGAGCGGGACTATCCGAAGACGGCGACGCGCTTCGACTTCGAGTGAGCCGCCGGCTCAGCGGTTGACGAACTTGTTGAAGCGGCTGGTCTGGCCGTCCGCGGTCTGCTCCTGGTAGAGGAACGCGAGGCCGTTCTCGTCGAAGATTCGGAAGGACTCCTCCCAGGAGATGCGAGGTGATCGACGCCGTGCTGGTCGAGCGTCTCACCTTCAGCGACACGTTCCTCGTCCCGCACAGGGTTCCCAGGGCGACGCTCGTGGACGAGCTGACTTCGCTTGGAGCCGGCTACCTGGGCCTTGCGCCGACGCGATCGCGGACGGCGACCATTCCGCGCCCGCCGCTACGCGTTCCCGTCCTCAACCGCTGATCAGCTCGGCCTGCCGCTCGTAGGCTGCCCCGAGCTCCTGGAACCGAGCCGACCAGTCCGCCCGCCCGCCCGACAGGTGCGCCTCGAGCGAGTCGAGGTGCGAGTGCCAGCCGGCGCCGTAGCCTGCGATCGCGCCGGGCGGCAAGCCGCGGTGGTCGAGCACGAGGATCGTGCCGTCACCGTCCGGCGTGAGCTCGAAACGGGCGACGGACTCGGGCTCGCCGGGATAGGTCCAGTTGAGCTCGAGCAGCCGACCCGGCTCGAGCGCGAGGATCGTCCCGTCCGTCTCCTGCGTCTCGTCGCCCTCGTCCCAGCGGAGCAGGAATCGTCCGCCTACGCGAAGCTCCAGCTCCGCGACGTCGGCGAGCCAGTGGCCCAGCCGGTCCGGCTCGGTCAGAGCCGACCAGAGCTCGTCCGGTGTCGCGTCGTACCTGCGCTCGAAGCGAACGCCGCAGCGGCCGCCCTCAGCTCTGAGCGTTCCCTCGTTCACGTCGTCCCCTCCTCAGTTCGGTCTCCAATGCGTCGAGCCGGTTCGACCAGAAGGTGCGCAGCCAGTCGTCCACCTCGGCCACTCCGGCCGTGTCCACCGAGTAGAGGCGGCGGGTTCCGTCGCCCCGTGCGCGGATGAGCCCGTGCTCCCTGAGCACGCGCAGGTGCTTCGAGACGCCCGGGCGCGAGATGTCGAAGGCGGCCGCGATCTCGCCGGCCGAGCGCTCGCCCTCGGAGACGAGCTCGACGATGCGTCGCCGGGTCGGATCCGCGAGGGCCTCGAACGCGCTCACGAGCTTGAGCGTAACCGAGGGGTTACGTAACCGTCAAGTTTCATTCTCTCGGAGTAGGAACCCGCAGAAACGCATCTGGGCCGCGCGGCCGCGAAGCGGACGCCCGGCTTCAGAAGGTCGCTGAAAGGCGTGAGACTTTCAGCGAAACGTCAAGCTACGGAGATCTTCGCGGCAAGCTCGCGCGAGATCGCGTGGTCGGCGCCACCGACGCGCACCGTCAGCGGCCCCTCGAACGGCGCCGCCTCCCGGACCTCCACGCGGCTTCCCGGTGTGAGGTTGAGCTCGCAGAGGTAGCGGAGCAGGTCTCCGTCGCCGTCGGGCACCCGCTCGACCGTGGCCTTGGTGCCGGGCTCGAGGGCGGAGAGCGGGGTCGCCTCGGTGACGACGAGCTTGAGATCGGGGCCCGGAATGGGGTCACCGTGGGGATCGTGCGTCGGATAGCCGAGCGTGCGGTCGATGTGCGCCTCGAGCTCCTCCGAGAGCGCGTGCTCGAGCCGGTCGGCCTCGTCGTGGAGCGCGTCGATCGGCAGCCCGAGCGTCTGAGAGAGGTACTGCTCGAGCAGCCGGTGATGCCGGATGACCTCGAGGGCCACCTTCTCGCCCTTCGGCGTCAGCCGCGTGCCCCGGTAGCGCTCGTGCTCCACCAAGCCGAGCGAGGCGAGCTTCTTCACCATGGACGTCACGGACGGCGAGGACACGCCCAGCTCTCGCGCGAGTGCCGACGTCGTGGCGCGCCGGCCGGCCGCCTCGAGCTTGTAGATCTCCTTCACGTAGTCCTGAATCGCGTCGGTCAGTTCCATGTGTGCCCTGTCTCAGTTAGAGTTTAGGCATGCCTAAGTTTACGCGGAAGGGGTTGATCGCGGGCGCTGCGGCGGGTGCGGCCGCCGCACCGTTCGCGCGCCTCGCCTGGCCCGAGTCGGCGGACGCCGATCCGAGCGCGACGCACCTCGGCCACGACCACTCGCACGCGGCGAGCGGGCATGCGGCGATGGTCGGCCCGGACGTGCCGGCGCCGGGCGGCCCGAACGAGCTCGACGACCTGCTGATCCCGACAGCTGCTCGTCCGCACCAGTCGGGCCGCGTCCGCGAGTACGAGCTCGTCGCGCTCGACAAGACGATCGAGGTCGCTCAGGGCGTCGAGTTCAGCGCGTGGACGTACAACGGCACGGTTCCGGGCCCAATCATCCGTGCGACCGAGGACGACCTGCTCCGTGTGAGGTTCACGAACGGCGGCTCCCACCCGCACACCATCCACTTCCACGGCATCCACCCGGCGAACATGGACGGCGTCTTCGAGGTCGTCGAGCCCGGCGGCGACTTCACGTACGAGTTCCCGGCGCGGCCGGCGGGCCTCCACCTCTACCACTGCCATGCGACGCCGCTGAAGAAGCACATCCACAAGGGACTGTACGGCGCCTTCATCATCGATCCGAAGGAGCCGCGGCCGCCGGCTCAGGAGCTCGTCATGGTGATGAACGGCTTCGACACCGACGGCGACGGCGAGAACAACTTCTACACGGTCAACGGGAAGTCGTTCTACTACGCCAAGTACCCGATCCGGGTCAGCAGGTCGAGGACGGTTCGCATCTACCTCGCGAACCTGACGGAGTTCGACCTGATCAACTCGTTCCACCTCCACGGCGACTTCTTCCGCTACTACCCGACCGGGACCGGCGACCAGTTCGAGTACACGGACACGGTCATGCAGACCCAGGGCCAGCGCGGGATCATCGAGATCGACTTCGCGAACACCGGCCTGTTCATGTTCCACGCCCATCAGTCCGAGTTCGCCGAGCTCGGCTGGATGGGCTTCTTCCAGGTCGTCGACTGATGTCGGATTCGGCCGTGGCAGTTCGCGGCGGTCGCAGCTGGCGGCTCTGGGCCTTCGTGCCGCTGATCCTGCTCACGGCCGTCGTGGCGCTCTTCACCGCCGGCGGCTCGTCGATCACCGGCCTGCTGGGCGACAACCCCCCGATGCCGGACGAGTTCGACATCCGCAGGGTCGAGTTCCACCCGGGCGAGATCCGGATCCGCGTGACGAATCCCCAGCGCGACGACCTGACGATCGCGACGGTGACAGTCGACGACGCGATCCTGCCCTTCGAGGTCGACGGGCCACAGACGCTCGGCCGGCTCCGCTCGAGCGAGATCGTCGTTCCGTACGACTGGGTCGAGGACGACCCGATCGCGGTCGGCGTGACCAGCTCCACGGGGATCCAGACGACCGAGGAGATCCCGGCCGCCGTCCAGACGCCGGGGGCGTCCGCGAAGAGCGTCTTCGGCTACGGGCTGATCGGGTTCCTCGTCGGCATCGTGCCGGTCGCTCTCGGATTGCTCTGGCTGCCGTCGCTGCGCCGCGCCGCGCCGGAATGGCTGGCGGCGTTCATGGCGCTGACGGCGGGCCTGCTGGCCTTCCTCGCAGTCGAGGCCCTCTCCGAGTCGTTCGAGCTGCAGGCGCGGCTGCCGAGCGCCCTGGGCGGCGCCGGGCTCGTGCTTCTCGGTGTCGCGTCCAGCTACCTGATCCTGACGGCGGTCTCCTCCCGGCTCGGCCGCCGCGGCGGGGGCACCGGCGGGGCGACCGGGCTGGCGCTCGCCACGCTCGTCGCGATCGGGATCGGGCTCCACAACATGGGCGAGGGGCTCGCGATCGGCTCGTCGTTCGCGCTCGGCGAGCTCGCGCTCGGGACGTTCTTCGTGGTCGGCTTCATGATCCACAACGTCACCGAGGGGCTCGGGATCGCCGCTCCGCTCTCGGAGGGACGGAGCGTTTCGCGGGCCCGGCTCGCCGCGCTCGTCCTCGTCGCGGGCGCGCCGGCCATCCTCGGCGCCTGGCTCGGCGGGTTCCTGACGAGCGACCT
>DASVEW010000060.1:0-7288 GCA_036380355.1 Gaiellaceae bacterium
TGGCGATCGCGGCCTCGATCGCCGCCCGGGCGCCGACGAAGACGGCGAAGAACCCGTCGCCGGTCTGCTGGACGACCTCGCCGCCGCTCTCGACGATCCGCTCCCGTAGTACCTCGTTGTGGCGCGCGAGCAGCTTCCTCCACTTCTCGTTGCCGAGCGTCTCCAGGAGCCGGGTCGAGCCGACGATGTCCGTGAAGAGGAACGTGCGGCGCGTCTGCTCGCGGCCGAGGAGCTCCTTGGCGCGCTCCTCGTCCCGCCTCGCGCCGATTCGCGCGAACGTCGCCAGCGCCGCTTCGAGCTCGGTGGCCGCGGCGTGCTCGTCACCCTGGCGGCGGAACGCGACCCCGAGCAGCAGCCGAGCCTCGGCGGTCTCGTACGGGGCGCCGACGTCCTTCCACCCGTCGCGCGCCTGCCGGAGGCTGCGCACCGCGCCGTCGGCGTCACCCTCGGCGAGGAGGATCCGGCCGGCGGCGACCTGGACGGTCGCCTCGAACGCGGGGGCGCGCTTGCCGCCGATCGTGTACGAGTCGACGAGGCGCTCGAACTCCGCCGCCGCCGCGCGGGCTGTCTTCAGGTCACCGGCCGCGACCGCGATCTCGACCTGGGCCGGGAGGCGCCGGAGCCGGGCGGGGGTCTCCTCGGCCTCCTCCAGGCTTCGGGTGATCCCCGCCACGGCGGCGCCGGTCTTGCCCTCGGCGAGGCGGAGCAGGGCGAGCCCCGGCTGGGGATCGCCCCCGAGCTCGTTGGCCCTTCCGTAGGCCTCCTCCGCGGCGGCGAGGTCGCCGAGGCGCCGGCGGATCTCGCCGATCTCGTAGTACCCGCTTGCGGTGATCCCCCGCTCGAAGTCGTGTAGCTCCCGGCACGCCGCCATGGCGACCTGCTCCGCGCCCTCGAGGTCGCCGCGGAAGCGCATGATCTCGGCGCGGTGGACGCGGCAGGCGCCGGGAAAGCCCGTGACGTCGAGCTGGTCGCACCAGCGGTTCGCGACCTCGGTCCACTCGGCCGCCCGCCGGAAGTCGCCCAGGTCGTGGCAGGAGCTGATCGTCATGCAATAGACGATCGTCGAGGAGTACGGCTCGAGCTCACCGCTGACGGCGGCGGCGGTCGCCTCGTCGAGGAGCTCGAGCCCCCGGTCGATCTCGCCGCTCTTCACGAGCGCCCGCCCCTTGCCGACGAGCGCCAGCATCTGGATGTCGCGATTGCCGAAGCGCCGGCCGAGCTCGAAAGCGCGCTCGAAGTCGGCGATCGCGGCCGGAAGGTCGCCTTCGGCGTAGAGCTTGCTGATCGCCCGGGTGAGATGGAGCTGGCCGTGCTCCGGCGATTCCGGCTCGCCGTCGAGCAGGCGCTGCGCGTTCGCGAACCACCCGTGCGAGACGGCGAATGCCCCGCGGCCCGATTCGTCCCACGAGAGCCTCAGCGCGACGCGGGCGGCGTCGAGGCCGTGCCCTCCCGACGAGAAGGCGGCGTACGCTCGCTGGCGAAGGTCGATCGCCTCACCGAGCCGGCCGGTCCACCAGGCCGCGTCGCCGTACTGCTCGAGGTCCTCGCCGCTCAGCTCCTCGGAATCGAGGCTTGCGTAAGCGTCGAACGCCTCCCGCCAGGACCGGCGTGAGGCCGCCTGGCGGGCGGCTTGAAGGGAATCGACTGCCTGAGCCATGTCTTTCATGTCATATCACTCGACGCGGAGGCACCTGGGTCGCCGACGGCGGATACCGTGGCGATTCGGTGGAGCTGCGCATCGTCGACGGCCACTCAGAGGACCGCCTGCCCGCGGTTCGCGAGCTCTTCGCAGAGTACGCCGCCTCCCTCGACGTCGACCTCTCGTTCCAGGATTTCGACCGGGAGCTCGCCGAGCTGCCGGGCGAGTATGCACCGCCGGGCGGGCGGATCCTCCTCGCGCTCGACGGTGAGCGGTCGGCCGGCTGCGTGGCGCTGCGGCCGTTCGAGCCGGACGTCTGCGAGATGAAGCGGCTCTACGTGCGAACGGCGTTCCAGGGAACCGGGCTCGGCCGCCGCCTGGCCGAGGCGATCGTCGAGGCGGGTCGGGCCGCCGGCTACGAGTCCATGCGGCTCGACACGCTGCCGACGATGGTCGCCGCCCGCGGCCTCTACCGGTCACTCGGGTTCGGGGAGATCGAGGCGTACCGCCCCAATCCGGTCCACGGCACGACCTACTTCGAGCTGCGCCTGCGCTAGGACGGCGGCTGTGCCGCGAGCCGCGCCGCCGCGACCTTCTCGCGCCTGGCCTTCGTCAGCTCCTGCACGAAGATCTGGATCATCGCGGCGAGCGGCACGGCTGTGAGCGCACCGAGGACGCCCAGCAGCGCGCCGAACAGCGTCACGGCCACGATGATGAAGAACCCCGAGAGCTTGACCGCCTTGCCCTGGATCTTGGGCGTGAGGACATTGTTCTCCACCTGCTGGTAGACGAGCACGACGGCGAGCATGATCAACGCCGCCGTGAGCCCCTCCTCGGCCCAGATCGCGGGGACGAGGATGAACCCGGCGATCGTGGCCCCGAGGTTCGGGATCGTGTCGAGCAGCCCGGCGATGACGCCGAGCGCGAGCGCGAAGCTCGATCCGAGGAGCCAGGCGGTCACGCCCTGCGTCGTCCCCGCGATCGTCGCGATCACCACGACCCCGATCGCCCAGCGCGAGACCGCGTAGGTGACCCGTTCCCACACGCCGAGCCAGCGCTCGTCCTCCCCGGGCAGCAGCACGCTCGCGAGCGCCCGCTTCAGGTTCCCCACGTCGGTGAGGAAGAAGAGGCAGATGAAGAGGATCGCGAAGGCGGCGACAAAAATCGTGAAGAAGTCGCCCGCGATGCCCAGCACGGCCGAGACGGCGTCCGGGACCGCCGCCGAGACCTCGTCCGCGCCGAGCTCGAGGTTCCCGCCCACCCCGGAGTCGTCGAGCCACGAGAGCTCGTCCGACTGGCGCAGCTGCTCGACGGTCTCCGGCAGCTGCTGCAGGAAGTCGCGGATCCCGCCGACGATCGGCACGAGCAGCAGCAGCGCCAGCACCAGCACCGCGAGCGCGACGCCCAGCACGGTGAGTGTGGCGGCCAGCCCGCGCGACATCCCGGTCTTCGCCATGACGAGGCGCACCGGGTACTCGAAGACGAGCCCCAGGAAGATTCCGACGAACACGATCAGGAAGGTCTCGCCGATCGCGACGAAGGCCGCGATGACGCCGATCGCGGCGGCGACCACCAGCACCGTCCGCATCGGGAGCAGCAGCTCCACCCGCGTCGGCCGGTCCGCGTTCATCGCGCTCACCCTACGCCGCGCACCGGCCGTTCCACCCCCGTGTCGGCGCGAACCCGGCGGTCCCAGAGGGTCGCGTTGAGGATCGCCGCCGCGACGATCAGCCGCGAGACGAGGAAGATTGCGAAGAGCAGCGCCGCGGCCGCCCCCAGGGCGCCGTAGGTCCCCTGCTTGTTGATTGCGTACGGCTCGAGCACGTACGCGCCGAACACGTGGAGGAGCTCGAGCCCCAGCCCGAAGAGGAGAGCGCCGGGAACGAGGGCGATCGCGGGCGCGTCTCGGTGGGGTAGGCGAAGCGAGACGACGAGCCAGATGGCCGCGTACGGCAACGCGATCAAGAGGATCGAGAGGACGCCGAAGCCGCCCGACCACGCGCGCACCGCACTCGCCGCGACGGAGGCGGCGCCGAGAGCAACGAGCAGGACGAGGAGCCTGAGCGTGGCGCCCGCCGTCGGTCTCGGCGCGGCGGCGCGAACCTCGGCCCACACGAGCCGGTGCGCGCCGATGAGGACGCGGAGAACGCTCCGCGTCACGAAGAGCAGGACCGGGAGCCCGACCAGGAGCGCGTACCAGCGGTTCGGGCTGCTCGCCGCGCTGGCGATCGACCCGGAGACGAAGTCGTCGAGGCCGAGATCCTCGGCCGTGCTCTCCGGCGACTGGTTCGCGGAGTCGGCTGCGATGCCGAGCCCGGCGACGGCGACGAGTGCAAGCGGCAGAAGCCAGATGAAGAACCGGTAGGCGAGCGCGCCCGCGATGATCCCGCCGGCGACCTCGCCGTCGCGGTCGACCATCTCGAACGCCGCGTCGACGGACTCGTGCTGCCGCCGCTCGGCCTGTGCCCGCTCCTCGAGCCGCCTCGCGCGCTCGCGAAACGCGGCGGCCCTCTGCCGCCTTCGCTCGGCTCGCGAGGGAGGCGCGGCCATGGACCCTACGCTTGTGCCAGCGCCTTCCCGCGGCCCTTCTCGAGCTCCGCCCACGCCTCCTGGAGCACCTCGCCGAGGATGGAGGCGATCCGGTCGAACTCCTCCTGCCCTGCGACGAGCGGCGGCGAGATCTGGATCACCGGGTCGCCGCGGTCGTCGGCCCGGCAGATCAGCCCGGCCTCGAACAGCCTTTTCGAGAGGAACCCGCGCAGGAGCCACTCGCACTCCTCGTCCGAGAACGTCTCGCGCGTCTCCTTGTCCCTGACCAGCTCGAGGGCGTAGAAGAAGCCCGTCCCCCGCAGGTCGCCTGCGATCGGCAGCTCGAGGAGCTGGGCGAGCGTCTCGCGGAAGCGGCCCTCGTTCTCCTTCACGTGCTCGACGATCCCCTCCCGCTTGATGATCTCGATGTTCTTGAGGGCGATCGCCGCCATGACGGGATGACCGCCGAAGGTGATCCCGTGCGCGTACATCGACGACCCGTGCAGGAACGGCTCCATCACCTTGTCGGTCGCGATCACGCCGCCGATCGCCGCATACGCCGACGAGAGGCCCTTGGCCATCGTGACGAGGTCCGGCCGGATGTCGTAGCGCTCGGAGCCGAACCAGTGTCCCAGCCGGCCGAAGCCCGTGATCACCTCGTCGGCGCAGAGCAGGACGTCATAGGCGTCGCAGAGCTCGCGGACGCCGCGCCAGTAGCCGGCCGGGGGCGTGAACGCGCCGCCGGCGTTCTGCACCGGCTCCATGATCACCATCGCGACCGTCTCCGGCCCGAGCGCCTCGATCGTGTGCTCGAGGTCCTCGAGGAGCATCGCGGTGAACTCCTCCTCGGTCTCCTCCTGCGGGCGGTGGTAGCGGTTCGTGTTCCGGATGTGCGCCACCTCCGGGACGAGCGGCTCGAACGGGTCGCGAAGGGCCGGGATGCCGTTGATCGAGAGGGCACCCATCGTCGTACCGTGGTAGGCGATGTGCCGCGAGATCGCCTTCCACCGCCGTTCGTGGACAGGCTGCTCCTCGATCCGGCCTCCCGCGATCATCCCGTGGACTGCCTGGGCCCGCCGGTGCTCGCCGCGGGCGGCGTAGTGCTGGCGGGCGAGCTTCCACGCGGACTCGACGGCCTCCGAGCCTCCCGAGCAGAAGAAGACGCGCGTCAGGTCGCCCGGGGCGAGGTCGGCGACCTCGGCGGCGAGCTCGATCGCGCGCGGATGCGCGTACGACCAGTTGGTGTAGAAGGGCAGCTCCTTCATCTGCTCGTGCGCCGCCTGCCCGATCTCGTCGCCGAACGAGTAGCCGACGTTGACCGCGAACAGCCCGGCCAGCGCGTCGAGATAGCGCTTCCCCTTCGAGTCCTCGAGGTAGCAGCCCTCGCCGCGGACGATGATCGGGATCTCGTCCTGCACGTAGCCGCCCATGCGAGTGAAGTGGAGCCAGAGGTGGTTGCGTGCTTGCTGCTGGAGGTCGGAGGTCATGCGGCTCCTTTCGCCTGCCGGGCGCGCCGGCTCTGGACGAGGATGTTCGCCGCCATCGCGGCGAGGGCGAGGACGAAGATCGCCGTCCCGATGACGTTCACCTGCGGCGGCGCGCCGACCCGGGCCGCGCCCCACACGAAGAGCGGGAACGTCACCTCCGAGCCGGCGTTGAAGTACGTGATCACGAAGTCGTCGACCGAGAGGGCGAAGGTGAGGAAGAGCGCCGCGAGGATGCCGGGCGCGATCAGCGGCAGCGTCACCTTGCGGAAGGTCGTCCACTGGTTCGCGCCGAGGTCCATCGCTGCCTCCTCGAGGTGGCGGTCGAAGCCCACGAGCCTGGCCTTCACCGTCACGACGACGTAGCTGATGTTGAACATGATGTGGGAGATCACGATCGTCTTGAACCCGGTCGCGAACTGCAGGTTCAGGAAGAGCGCGAGCAGCGAGGCGCCCAGGACGATCTCCGGCGTCGACATCGGCAGGAAGATCAGGAAGTTCGTCGGCCCACGTCCGTGGAAGCGGTGGCGGACGAGCGCGAGCGCGATCAGGGTCCCGAGCGCGGTCGCGGCGATGCTCGAGATCGCGGCCACCTGGATCGAGAGCACGATGGAGTCGCGGAGGCCCGGGACGGCGTCCCAGTTGCGCCAATGCTCCAGCGTGAACCCCTGCCAGACGTAGTTGAAGCGACCCGCCGGGTCGTTGAACGAGAACGCGACCACGACGGCGATCGGCAGGAGCAGGTACGCAAACGCGGCGATCGCGTAGACGGTCAGAGCGTGCCGACGGACGAGGGCGAAGCTCATCCCGTCAGCCGTTCCGATCCGAGCGCCTTGGAGTAGACGAGGACGCCGACGAGGATGAACGCCATCAGGACGAACGAGAGGGCGGCCGCCGCCGGATAGTCGATCAGCTCGAGGAACTTGGACTGGATGACGTTCCCGATCATGTGCTGGTTCGGCGTCCCGAGCAGCTGGGCGTTGATGAAGTCGCCGGCCGCCGGGATGAACGTGAGCAGCGTCCCGGCGAAGACCCCCGGGAGCGACAGCGGCAGCGTCACGCGGAGGAACGCCTTCACCCTGCTCGCGTAGAGATCCTGCGCCGCCTCGATCAGCCGCGGGTCGATCGCCTCGAGCGCGACGTACAGCGGCAGGGCCATGAAGGGCAGGAAGTTGTAGGTGATGCCGGCGACGACCGCCGTCGAGGTTGCGAGCAGCCGGCCGTCCGGCTCGAGGATGTGCAGGTCGCGCAGGACGCCGACGACCATTCCCTCGTCGGCGAGGATGTTCTGCCACGCCAGCGTCCGGATCAGGTAGGTGACGAAGAACGGCGCGATGATCATCAGCAGGAAGAGGTTCTTCCAGCGCCCGCCGCGGAAGGCGATCCAGTACGCGAGCGGGTATGCGACGAGGAGCGCGATCACGGTCGCCAGCCCCGCGTAGACGAACGAGCGGATCAGGTGGTCCTCGTACCGGGAGATCGCGTCCCAGTAGTTGGAGATCTCCCACTCGAAGACGTAGCCGAAGTCGAACGTCCCGCTCTGGAGCGACTGGTAGGCCAGGAACCCGAGCGGGACGATGAAGAAGACGGCGAGCCACGCGAGCCCCGGGGCGAGCAGCAGGTACGGAACGAGCCT
>DASVEW010000061.1:0-13135 GCA_036380355.1 Gaiellaceae bacterium
CATTATCCGGCCGCCGCCAGCACCGGCGGCTTGCTCGGGCCGCCGCGCAGCCGGGGCCCGGCGCAGACGACCTCGAGCGCCGGGCAGCCCGCGCACGTGAACTCACTCGGCGTCGGCACGAACTCACCGGCTCGGATGCGGCCGATCGCCTCGGAGAGCTGGGTCTCCAGCTCAGGGAGCTGCGAGCGGTCGAACGTCGTGGAGACGACCGCATCGGGCCGCTCGAGGAAGTGGTAGACGACCTCGACCTCCTCGGCGCCGGCCCGGAAGCACGCGATGGCGTAGACGAGGCGCTGAAGCGTGTAGCTCTCGTCGATGATCTCCTCGGGGCTCTTGTCCTCCAGCGCGTTGGTCTTGTAGTCGAGGACGAGTGCACGAGGCCCGTCCCGGTGCAGGACGTCCAGCCGCCCGTGGAGCAGCACGCCGTCGTGCTCGAAGGCGAACGGCCGTTCCACCTGAGCACCGGGGAGCCCTGCGATCCGCCGCGAGAGCTCCGACTCGCAGTAGGAGGAGACGAAGCCCGAGATTCGCTCCAGCTCCTCGTCGGTCACCGCGGGGTACCAGGAGCGCACGAGCCCGAGGTCGGGCGGAACGGGTGCTGAGAGGTCGACGAGCTCGAGCAGCCGGTGGACGGCGTCGCCGACCTCGGTGGCGGCCAGACCGGTCGAGCCGGGCACCCGTCCGCTCTCGTCGCTCGGCCGCATCCCCACGACCCGCTCAGCGAAGTAGCGGTACGAGCAGCGGTCGAAGAGCGACAGGGCCGTATAGGACAGCGACCGCACCGCGTGCAGCGGCGGAGCCGGGATCTCGGCCAGCGCCGGAAGCTGGGGCGCCGGCGGCGGCAACGCTGCCGCCCCGTTCCCGGCGAAGAGCTCGAGCTGACCGTCCTCCGCGACGACCGGCTCGGCCTCGGTCACTTTCTCCTCAGGCTGGAACCCGTCGAGCCGGAGCAGGAGCCGGGCGTTCTCGCGCTCGAGCTCGACCGGCCCGTCGACGGCGCCCTCGAGCTCCTTCTCAGCCTCGAGTCGCGCAAGCGCCCAGCCGAGCGGCGTCGACGCGTCGGCCGTGCTCGAGGGATCGACCGCGCCCGAGACGATCAGCCGGTCGATTGCCCGCGTCATCGCGACGTAATAGAGGCGCAGCCGTTCCGCCCGGTCCTCCGCCTCGCGCGCCTTCCGTACCTCCTCGTAGTCGAAGACGCCGCGCCGCCTGCTAGTAAGCGGGTCGGCGACCCGGAAGCCGAATCGGCCGTCCGACAGGGCCAGCAGCTCGTCGGGGCCCGGCGGCGGCCGGTCACGACCGGCATCCGCCACGATGACAACCTTGAACTCGAGGCCCTTGGCGGCGTGGATCGTCAGCAGCCGGACGGCGTCCGCCCCCTCCTCCTCGGCGACCGCCTCGAGCTCCTTTGCGCCGACCGCCTCCTGGTCGCTCATGAAGCGGAGGAAGCCTTCGACGTCGCGGCCGCGCAGCTCCTCGTAGGCGCGCGCGAGTCGCGCGAGCTTGCGGAGATTTGCGTACCGGCGACGGCCGTCCCAGTGCGCGAGCACCGCGAGGTCGTAGTCGTGCTCGACCAGGATCTGCTCGCAGAGGCGCTCGAGCGGGAGTCGCGAGGAGGCCGCGGCGAGCCGGTCGTACCGCTGCTTGAAGGCGCGGAGCAGCCGCTCGTCCTCGGCGCTGACCTGCTCGGGGAACGAGCGCTCGAGGCCGGCGAAGATCGGCCTGCGCCCGGCGGCCCGGCGGAGCAGGAACAGCGTGTCGTTCGAGACGCCGACGAACGGCGAGGCGAGGATGGAGACGAGCGCGTTGTCGTCGTAGCGGTTCTGGAGCAGCCGGAGGTAGTTGAGGAGGTCGACGACCTGCTGCTGGCCGAAATAGCCGCGTCCGGTGGCGCGGTACGTCGGGACCGCGAGTGCGCGGAGCTCCTGCTCGTACCACTCGGCGTCCGTGCCGGCCGCGAAGAGGAGGACGATCTCGCCCGCCGTCGCGGCGCCGGTGTCGATCAGCTCCCGCACGCGCCGCGCGACGTGGCGTGCCTCGGCCCGCCGCCAGTGCGTGCCGGTGCCCGAGTACGTCGACTTGTCGGTGACGAGCAGCTCGACCGGGTGGCCGAACACCGGATCGGGGAACTCGCCGGACGCGTGCAGCGGCTGGAAGCCCTCGCCGAAGTCCGCGCGGAAGAGGTAGTTGACCGCCTCGAGGACCTCCGGCCGGGAGCGGTAGTTCTGGACGAGCGGCAGGCCGCCGCCGGCGCGGTCGCGACGCTCCCGGAAGACGGCGACGTCGGCATGGCGGAACCCGTAGATCGACTGGAATTCATCCCCCACGAAGAAGACATCGCGTTCGCCCGGCGCGCCCGACAGGAGATCCACGAGGTCGCACTGGAGGCGGTTCGTGTCCTGGAACTCGTCGACCATGATCGCCTTGAAGCGCAATGCCTCCTTCTCGCGCAGCTCCGCGTTGTCGCGCAGGAGGCCGCGCGCCGCGAGCTGGAGGTCCTCGAAGTCGAGCGCGGATTCGCGGCGCTTCGCCGCCGCATACGCCTCCGCGAAGCCGTCGAGGAGCAGCTGGACGAGGTCGCGGTCGCGCATCGCGAGCTCGTCTAGGGCCGCCTGCTCGACGGCCACGCGCGCCTCCTCGTACGTGGCCGCGCGCTCGCCGCGCGCCCGGTGGGCGGACAGGTCGAGCAGGTCGTCGGGCCGCGGATCGCCGGCCACGGCGGCGAGGAGCGCCTCGCCGCTCGCACGCTGGAGCTCGGTCGCCGAGGAGTCGTCCGCCAGACACCGCGCGGCGTCGCGCAACGCCTCGAGCCGCTCCTCCATCGGGGGGCGCTCGCCGAGCTCGAGGACGAGCTCGCGGCCGGCGGAGCGAAGCGTCTCGTAGATCCCGGTGATCATGCGGCGCAGGCCGCGTGCGCCGTAGGTCGTCAGCAGCTGGGCGCGCGCGGAAGGCGCCGACTCGGCGGCGCCGACCGAGGGCGTGCCGGCTCTGCCGGCGCGCCCGGTGGCATCCTCGCCCGGGGCGCAGAAAGCGTCGAGGGCCTCGTCGAACGCCTCGCTGGACAGCACCGACGCGTGGGCGTCGTCGAGCTCGCGGAACCGCGGGTCGAGGCCTGCCTCGAACGGATACGACTTCAGCAGGCGGTTGCAGAAGCCGTGGATCGTGGAGATGTACGCACCGTCCAGGCTCCGGGCGAGGTCGGCGCGGCCTCGGCGACGGAGCTCGGCGCGAATACGGGCGCGAAGCTCCCCTGCCGCGCGCTTCGTGTAGGTGATTACGAGGATGGACTCGACGTCGAGCCCACGGTCGCAGACCGCCTCGACGAAGCGCTCGACGAGAACGGCCGTCTTCCCCGTGCCGGCGCCCGCCGAGACGAAGACGCGTCCCCGCGCGTCAATCGCGGCCTGCTGCTCGGCATTCGGCGTCCAGGTCATGCGCGCTTCACCCGGCACATCGTCCAGAGGTCGCACCAGGCGGGGCACTCGCCGCCCTTCGGATCGTGCTGCACGTCGCCCTCGCGGATCCGGCCCGCAAAGCGCCGCGCGGTGTCGAGCGCGCCCTCGACCTGCGCCCAGAAGGCCTCCTCGTCGAGGTAGTCGGACTTGGCGAAGCCCGGAAGCGCGTCCTCCTTCGCCTCGGCCCGAAGGAGCCCGCGCGGGCCCCGGTCGCCGGAGAGCGGCCGGTAGACGCCGCCCAGCGGCTCGATGCCGACGAGGTCGCGCAGCACCAGCATGTAGAGCGGGATCTGGAGCCGCAGCTCCTTGTCGATGTCCCGGGCGGACGGCGCGCTCTTGCCCGACTTGTAGTCCTGGACGATCCCGCGGGCGCTGAACGGGTCGACGTCGATCCGGTCGATCTTCCCGGAGAGGACGATGCCGTCGCCGAGCTCGAGCCCGCGCTGCAGCTCCGGCACCGAGCGCTCGGAGCCGAACGAGACCTCGAACTGCCGCGGCTGAAGCGGGAGCTCCGTCTCGGCCTCGGCGCGGACGAGGCGCTCGAGGTCGCGGGCAAGCGTCTGCTGGAGCTCGCGGCGCTGGAGCTCGGTCATCTCGACCCGGACGCCGGCGAGTGCCTGCTCGAGGCACGCGCGCATGAAGCGCACGGCGTCCTCGACCCTCTCCGGGACGACGTGGTCGACCCCGAGCTCCTTCGGCAGGCCCTTGAAGAACCGGAAGAGCGCCGAGTGCGCGACCGAGCCGCGCAGCTTCGCGTCCACCTCCTGGTCGATCGTCTTCGGGTCGATCACACGGTCGAAGAACCAGGCCGACGAGCAGTCGGCGAAGCGCTCCAGCTCGGTGACGTTGAAGACCGAGCGGGCGCGGAGCTCGCCCAGGACGAGCGGATGCGTCAGCCGGGTATGGCGGGTGAAGGCGCGGCGGGCGCGCTCGAGCTTCCGCTCCCAGCCGTTGGCCCGCGCAAGGCCGTCGGCATCGTCGCGGCGTGCCTCGTCCGCCCACAAACCGGCGACGGCACGAAGGCGCTCGCGGTCGGTCGGCGCCTCCTCGAGGCTCCACGTCAGCGCCGACAGCGGCCGCCGGGTCGTCCAGCGCGCGACCTCGTCCGCCGGGAACAGCCCCACGACCTCCTCCCAGAACGGGCTCGCCTCCCGCGGGCTCCCCTCGTCCGAGGCCGCCTCGCGGACAAGGTAGAGCCGGTCGGTCGGCCGCGTGCACGCCGTGTAGAAGAGGTAGCGGTCGCGCGCCACGCTGTCCGCGCGCCGAAGCCGGTCGCCGATGCGGCGCCGCTCGTCGTCGCCGAGGAACGGCGTCGCCGGCGACCGACGGGGCAGGCTTCCCTCCTCGAGGCCGAGGACGAAGACGTGCTGGAAGCGGCGCGTCCGCGCCCTGCTGAGGTCGAGAACCGGGATCCGTCCGGCCTCGTTCGCCGCCGGCGTGCGCACGGAGGCGCGCTCCAGCGTGGCGAGGACGTCTTCCCGGGAGACCGGTTCCGCGATCCGCTCCCAGCCCTCGAGGTCGTGGAGAACCCGGCTGCAGCCCTCGTAGGCGCGGAGGTCGGCCCGCGAGGGCTCGTCCGCCGGCGGCGTCTCCAGCCCGTAGGCGTTGCGGATCATGGAGGCCGCGAGCTCGCGGACGGCCTCGACCGGCGAGTCCGCGGCCCGCACGGCGTCGAGGGCGGGCAGCCGGGCCTCGCGAAGCGCCTCGAGCTCCTCCTCGACCCGGTCGGCCGCGGAGATCGCGCGGCCGCGGAGCCGGCCCTCCACGAAGTCGACGCTGCCGCGGCGCAGGCCCGAGTACGGCGACCGGAGATAGCGGAAGAGCTCCGGCCGGTCGGCGCCGGCCCAGGCGAAGCGCAGCAGCGAGATCAGCGCCTGGCCGAACGGCGTCTGCGGAAGGCGGGCGGGCGCGTCGATCGCGTACGGGATCCCGAGTGTGGCGAAGGCCGTCTCGAGCGGCGCGCGCCAGCGTTCCTGCGACGGGACGACGACGCCGATCTGATCGGGCGCCGTGCCGTCGCGGAGCAGGCGGAGGATCTCCTCGCCGGCGAGCTCGAGCGCGCCGCGCGTCCCGGCTCCCTCCAGGAACCGGATCGCTCCCTCCAGCGGGGGCGGCGCGCCGTCCGGGCCGCCGAAGAGGCCGCGTTCGAGGTGGGCGAGGGCGCGGTGCGCAACCTCGGCGTACCGCGGGCCGAGCTCGGTGAGCGAGCCGTCCGCGAGCCGCGCAAGCTCCTCCGACGTGTGGCCGAGCCACTCGAACGCCGGCCGGCCGGGCTCGTACGGCAGGGAAACGGTGACGTCGGATCGTCCGGCGAGCGCGCGGAGCAGCGCCCACTCGGTCTGGGTCAGGTCCTCGAAGCCGTAGGCGAAGACCGGATGGCCGTCCCAGGCCTCGAGCGCATTCGCGAGGCGGTGGGCGGCCGCAGCACGCAGCCGGTGGCGGTCCCAGAGACCGAGCCGGTCGAGCTCCTCGCGGTAGGACGCGTGGAGACGGGCGAGTGGGCCCTCGAGCTCGTCCGATGACACCAGGCCCGCCTCGACCTCGACGATCGCGTCGCGGAGCGCGTCGGCGAAGCCCGCCGAGCGCGCGGATTCCCCGAGGCCGTTGAGCGGCGTCCTGGAGACCGCGGCCCGCAGGGCGAGCGTCTGCTGGACGTCGGCGGCGACGGGCCTCGTGTCGGGATCGCCCGCCGCGATGCGTTCGAAGACACCGTCGAAGGTGGTGATCGAGCCGCCGAGGAGCGCGGGAGAGCGTCGCAGCAGCTCCCGCTCGGCCCAGTCGACGTCCGGGCGGTTCGGCACGATGAGCACCGGATCCTGGTCGAGCGCGGCCAGGTACCGATCGAGCAGCAGCTCGACCTTGCCCGCGTTCGCCGGCCCGGCGAGCAGCGTCAACCCCATCGGCCTATCGTAGACCCGGCCTCTGACGGCTCCTGTGGGCCTGTGGAAAAGACGAAGGGCGGGTTCCCCCGCCCTTCAGAATGTCTTATGCCGCAGCTGCGGACTTCGGCCGCCGGCCACGTCGGGCCGCAGGGCGGCCCGGCATCTTGCCGGAGCAGTCGTCGCAGAGATCCGCCTGCTTCGCTCCGCGGCGTGCATCGGAATAGGTCAAGCGCAGCGTCGCGCCTTTCCCCTCGCCGACTTCCTTTCCGCAGTTGTCACAGACGAGCACCGTTTTGCGAGCCACGTTGACTCCTCCTTAAGCGATCAGGATTCGCGCAGCGTATTACAAACACGCGGCGAAATTCTAGGCAGCCGCGCGCGACTGGCGAATCCGCCACGAGCGCAGCAACGAGACGAGTGCTCGCTCCTCCTGGTCGAGACCGATATCCCTTGCGCCGACGACGCGCAAATGGCGAGGGCGAAAGTCGTCGATGGTACGGCCATCGAGATACTGCTCGACGACCGCGGGACTGACGTAGGACGACCGCGCAACGGCGGGTGTGTTTCCGAGCCGCTCGCCGACGGTCCGCATCACCGCAGCGACGATGCGCCTCGCCTCGGTCTCGGTGTCGGGAATCCCGCGCTCGGCGAACGCGATCGCGGCGATGAGCGTGCCGCCCCAGGTGCGAAAGTCCTTCGCCGTGAACTCCTCGCCCATGTGCTCCCGGATGTACTCGTTCAGCTTGCGGTTGCCGAGGTTGGAGAGCTCGCCGCTCTCCAGCCGGTAGCGGAGCAGCCGCCGGCCGCCGTCCAGCGAGAGCAGCACCTTCATGGCGCCCGCGAGCTCGGCGTCGACGACCGCCGTACGCACCCAGACCCTGTGCTTGCCGCGGTACTTGAACGCGACGCGACTCCCCCGCACGCTGACGTGACTCTTGTTCAGCGTCGTGATCCCGAAGGTCCGGTGCCTCCTCACGTACCGGTCGGAACCGACGCGGAACCAGCCGAGGTTGATCAGCTTGACGGCGAGCGCGCAGGTCCATTCCGGTGACAACTCCTCGCCCTCGAGATCCTTTGACATCGCCTCGCGGACATCCGGCAGGCGTTCGGCGAACCGAACGAGCTTGTCGTACTTCGCCTGCTCCTGCCGCGCGCGGTATTCGGGGTGGTAGAGGTACTGGCGCCGGCCGGCGGAGTCGATCCCGGTCGCCTGCAGCTTGGCGTTCGGCCGCGGCGAGATCCAGACGTCCTTCCACGCCGGCGGGATGCGAAGCTCCTCGATCCGACGGAGCTTGTCCGGATCGCTGATGCGCTTCCCGCGCGAATCCTCGTACCGGAATCGCCGCCGGGACCCGACCCTGTGCCATCCACCCCGCCTCGCCATCGTCCCCGTTCTCTCTCCAGCCGCCACGTCTTTGAATCACACGTACCATCCGGCGCCGATGGACGCCAACACGATCGTCGTGCTGGAAGGGGACGAGACCGGACAGGAGCTGCTCGAGGAATCGCTCCGCGTGCTCGCCCCGGAGGTCGTCGGGTTCGACATCGACCTACCGCGGTACGACCTCTCGCTCGAGTCGCGCCGGCGGACGGACAACGCGGTCGTCCACGAGGCGGCCGCCGCGATCAAGGAGCATGGGCTCGGCCTGAAGGCCGCGACGATCACGCCCGAAGGCAAGGACGACGTCGGCTCGCCGAACCGGATCATCCGCGAGGAGATCGGCGGCAAGGTGATCGTCCGGACCGGGCGGCGGATCCCGGGCGTCGTCCCCCTCGGCGGCGTCCACGCGCCGATCTCGGTCGTGCGCATGGCGGTCGGCGACGCCTACGGCGCGAAGGAGTGGCGGGAGGGCGAGGGCGAGGAGGAGGTGGCGTTCCGGACAGAACGCATCGAGCGGCGCATCTGCCGGTCGGTCGCCGAGTTCGCCTTCCGGCTCGCCGAGCGAACGGGCGCGAAGGTCTTCGGCGGCCCGAAGTACACGGTCAGCCCCGTCTACGAGGGGATGCTGAAGGAGGAGATGGACGCGGCCGCCGAGCGCCATCCAGAGGTTCCCTACGACCCGCAGCTGATCGACGCGACCTTCGCGCACCTCGTAACCTCCAGCGGCGCACCGCTCGTGATCCCGTCGCTCAACCGGGACGGCGACGTGCTCTCGGACCTCGTGCTGCCGCTCTTCGGCTCGATCGCGGGCGCCGAGTCGCTCCTCGTCGCCTTCGACGACGACTACGTGCCCGACGCGGTCATGGCCGAGGCGGCCCACGGCACCGCCCCGGCGCTCCAGGGGAAGAACGTCGCCAACCCGATGGCGATGATCCTCGCCGCCGCCGCGGTGCTCGGCTACGGCGACGACCGGGCGCAGGAGGCCGGCCGCGCGATCCGGGAAGGCGCGCTCGAGGCGGTCGCGGACGGGATCCGGACGGCCGACCTGAGCGGCCATGCCTCCACGAGCGAGTTCACGGACGAGGTCATCCGCCGCGCCAGGCAGAAGCTCGAGATCTGGTCGAGCCTCTAGGAGCACTGTGTTACTAGCGCTGCGAGCGGCCTGGTTGAGCGGCCCGAGGGGCAGTGACGCTGTGTTACGAGGGCTCTACGCGGCGCGGATCTCGTCGAAGTCGCCCTCGGCCCAGGCGGCGAGGAAGGCGCGCACGACGGCGGGGTCGAACTGCGTCCCGGCGCACTCGCGCACCTCCGCGAGCGCCCGGTTGACGGTCAGCGCGGCCCGGTACGAACGGTTCGAGATCATCGCGTCGAAGGCGTCGGCCACGGTGAGGATCCGCGCGCCGGGCGGGATCTGCTCCTGTGCGCGTCCACTCGGGTATCCGGCGCCGTCCCACCGCTCGTGATGGAACAGGACGTACGGGAGCGCCGGCCGGAGGTACGTGAACGGCCGGATCAGCCGGGCGCCCGCGAGCGGGTGTCGCCGGACGTGGCCGCGCTCGCGGTCGTCGAGCGGGCCGGCCTTCTGTAGGACGGCGCGGTCGAGGTTGAGCTTGCCGACGTCGTGCAGCCGGCCGCCCAGGCGAAGCGCCTCGAGCCGCGAGTCGCGCCACCCGAGCCGGCGCGCGATCACCTCCGCGATGACGCTCACCCGCGCCGAGTGACCGCGCGCGTAGGGGTCTCCGGCCTCGATCGCATCCGACAGCGCGGTCAGCACCACGCGTGCCTGGTTCAAGAGCGGCCTTAGGATTCCTCCGCCAGTGAGGGTCGCCGTCCCAAGAGAGACCGCGCCGGGGGAGCGCCGTGTGGCGCTCGTCCCGGAGATCGTGAGGAAGCTCGCGGCCGGCGGCTTCGAGTTGACCGTGGAGCGCGGGGCGGGCGAGGGGGCGACCTTCGCGGACGCAGCCTACGAGGAGGCCGGCGCGCGGGTGGTCGGGCGCGACGAGCTCTTCTCGGACGCGGACGGCATCGTGAAGGTGCAGAAGCCGTCCGCCGAGGAGATCGAGCAGTTGCCGCAGGGCTCGATCCTGATCGCGTTCCTGCAGCCGCTCACCGACCCGCAGGGCGTTGAGCGCCTGGCGCGGCGGGGCGTCACCGGTTTCGCGCTCGAGTCGGTCCCCCGGATCACCCGCGCGCAGCCGATGGATGCGCTCTCGTCGCAGGCGACGGTGTCGGGCTACAAGGCCGTGCTGCTGGCGGCCGACCGGCTCCCGCGGTTCTTCCCGATGCTGATGACGGCGGCCGGGACGGTGCCGCCGGCGAAGGTGCTCGTGCTGGGCGCGGGCGTGGCCGGGCTGCAGGCAATCGCGACGGCACGCCGGCTCGGAGCCGTGGTGTCCGGATTCGACGTCCGTCCGGTCGTGCGCGAGCAGGTCGAGAGCCTCGGCGCGGCGTTCCTCGACCTCGGCGTCGTCGGCGAGGAGACCTCGGGCGGCTACGCGCTGGAGCTGAGCGACGAGGAGCAGCGCCGGCAGCAGGAGGAGCTCGAGCGGCGGCTGCCCGACTTCGACGTCGTCGTGACGACGGCACTCATCCCGGGCCGGCCGGCGCCGAAGCTGATCCCGGCCTCCGCGGTCCAGGCGATGCGCGAGGGCTCGGTGATCGTCGACCTCGCGGCCGAAGCGGGCGGGAACTGCGCACTCACGGAGCCCGGCGAGGAAGTCGTGCGAGAGGGCGTGACGATCGTCGGCCACACGAACCTCCCGAGCACGGTTCCGGTGCACGCGAGCCAGCTGTACGCGCGGAACGTCCAGGCGCTGTTGACGCATCTGGCGCCCGACGGCGAGCTGCAGCTCGACTGGGAGGACGAGATCACCGCCGGAGCGTGCGTGACGCGGCGCGAGGAAGTGCCTGCATGACCAGGCAGCTGGTCGCCGAGCTCACGATCTTCGCCCTGGCGGTCTTCCTCGGCTTCGAGCTGATCTCGAAGGTCCCGACGATGCTCCACACGCCGCTCATGTCGGGCACGAACGCGATCCACGGGATCATCCTGATCGGCGCGATGCTGATCGTCGGCACCGCCGACTCGACGGTCGAGCAGGTCTTCGGGTTCGTCGCCGTCGTGTTCGGGACGATCAACGTCGTCGGCGGCTTCCTGGTCACCGACCGGATGCTCGAGATGTTCAAGCGGCGGCCGGACGAGGGCCCGGAGCGGCGTGAGTAGGACCTGGATCGACGTCGCCTACCTCGTGGCGGCGATCTGCCTCGTCATCGGGATCAAGCGGCTCTCCCACCCGCGCACCGCCCGCTCGGGGAACCTCATCGCGGCGGCCGGGATGACCGTCGCAGTGGGGTTCACGTTCGCGATCGACGAGCTCGACCGCTACTGGCTGATTGCCCTGGGGATCGCCGTCGGGACCGTGATCGGCGTCGTCTCCGCGCGCATGGTGCGCATGACGGCCATGCCGCAGATGGTCGCCCTCTTCAACGGCGTCGGCGGCGGCGCAGCCGCGCTGATCGCTGCGTCCGAGTTCCACCGAAACGCCCCGGACCCCGGGCGGCTCCCGGGAGAGATGCTCGTCGGGATCCTCTTCTCGGCGCTCGTCGGCTCGGTCAGCTTCTGGGGCAGCCTGGTGGCGTTCGGAAAGCTCCAGGACGTCGTGCCCGGGCGGCCGATCGTCTTCCCTGCTCGGAACGTGACGAACGCCGCGCTCGGAATCACGCTGCTCGGCGCCGTAACCCTGACGGCCGTGACCGAGCAGGGCGTGTGGCTGGCCGTGCTGATGGTGGGCGCGCTCGTCCTCGGGTTCCTCTTCGTCCTGCCGATCGGCGGCGCGGACATGCCGGTCGTGATCTCGCTCCTGAACGCGTTCACAGGCCTGGCGGCTGCCTCGACGGGCTTCTTCCTGGACAACACGGCATTGATCATCGGCGGGACGCTCGTCGGCGCTTCGGGAACGCTGCTCACGATTCTGATGGGCAAGGCGATGGGCCGGCCGTTGCGGCAGACGCTGTTCGGCGCGTTCGGGGCGGCGCCGGAGGGTGCCGCCGCGGCCGTCGCCTCGGCGGACGGCGACGGAACGGTTCGGACCGCCTCGGCCGACGACATCGCCTACATGCTCGCCTACGCGCGGCGGGTCGTGTTCGTCCCGGGCTACGGCCTCGCCGTCGCGCAGGCGCAGCACGACGTCCGCAACCTCGGTGACCTGCTCGAGGAGAAGGGCGTCGACGTGCGGTACGCGATCCACCCCGTCGCAGGGCGCATGCCGGGCCACATGAACGTGCTGCTCGCGGAGGCGAACGTTCCGTACGACGAGCTCTTCGAGATGGAGGAGATCAATCCCGAGTTCCCCCAGACCGACGTGGTCGTGATCGTCGGCGCCAACGACGTCGTGAACCCGGCGGCCCGCAACCAGCCGGGGAACCCGATCTACGGGATGCCGATCCTCGACGCCGACCGGGCGCACAACGTCGTCGTGATCAAGCGAAGCCTCTCGCCGGGATTCGCGGGCGTGGACAACCCGCTCTTCTACGACCCGAAGACCGTGATGCTCTTCGACGACGCCAAGGTGGCGCTCGAGAAGCTCGTCGCGTCGCTGAAGGCCGTTTGACGCAGGTCCAGGTCTTCGGAGCGGACGTCGTCGAGGCCGCAGTGCCGCCGGAACGGGCGGTCGAGGTCGTGCGCGACGCGTTCATCGCGTACGCGATCGGTGAGTGGTCGATGCCGCCGAAGGTGTACGTGCCGGCCTATCCGGCCGGGGACTTTCGGGCCATGCCGGCGCTCGGCGGCGGGCACGCGCTGCTCAAGTGGGTGACGTCCTTTCCGGGCAATCCTGCCGTGGGGCTGCCGACCGTCGCCGGGCTCGTGCTGCTCTCCGACGCCTCGAACGGGATGCCCGTCGCGGTTCTGGACGCCGGCGCCGTGACGGCTCTGCGCACCGGCGCCGCCGCCGTGCTGGCCGCGGAGACGCTCGGGCGCCGGGACGCCGGGACCGCGGCCGTGATCGGCGCCGGCGTCAACGGCCGTGCCGTTGCGCGGACGTTCGTCGCGCGCGGGCGCGAGGTTGTCGTGTGGGACGTGGATGCCGGGCGGGCCGAGGCGGCCGCCCGGGAGGTTGGGGGTCGGGTGGCCGCGAGCGCGGAGGAGGCGCTCGGCGCGGACCTCGTGGCGACTGTGACGCCCGGATACAGCGTCGTTTTCAGGGAGGGGACCCTCCGGCCCGGCCAGCACGCGAGCCTGATGGGCGCCGACGGTCCCGGCAAAGCGGAGATCGCGGTCGAGGAGCTTGCGCGCGTTCGGGTCTTCTGCGACGACCGGGATGACGGGGAATCGCAGATAACAACCGACCCCGAGGCGCGGGTCCGCGTGTTTGCCGACGATTGGGAACAGGCCAGTCACAACGGCGACCTTGCGCACGCTG
>DASVEW010000062.1:0-31300 GCA_036380355.1 Gaiellaceae bacterium
AAGCGCGCCGACGGCTCGCTCGCCCACCCCGCCGACGTTCAAGACCGCGATCCCGACCTGGCGTGAGGGAGACACGATCCCCGCTCGGTGACGGGCGGAGCCTGCGCGTGATCGCAACGCGCGTCGACGAGTGGATCGGACGCCGATCCCGTCTCGGTCCTCGTGGTGGAAATGGCGTAGCGCCCCCGCCAGCTACCGCGTCCGGGGCGCACTCTTGGCAGCGGGTCGCCAGGCCCTACCAAGAACGCTCGTTCGGTGTTGGGTGTACACCTGAAATGTCACCGCTCGATTTCAGGTTTCGTCGCGTAAACTTGAAATCGATGGATCCCGAGCGCTTTCGCGAGTCCCCCGTAGGCCGCCTTGTGCCGATCACGGTAGTTGACGGTGATCGCCGATGGAGCCATGAGGCGTTCGTCCCTGACCCCCTGCCGCGCGAGATCGAGCTTTCACAAGAGACGTGGGCAGCGGTAACAGACGCAACCGAAGCACTAGGTCGACTCGACGGTGCAGCGAACCGACTTCCGAACCCTTACCTTCTCGTCAGGCCAGCGCTTACCAAGGAGGCCGTAAGCACATCGGCCCTTGAGGGCACGTACGCTTCGATCGAGGACGTCTTCCGCGCTCAGCTGTTGGACGAAGCCGACGTCTCCGCTTCGACCGCGGAAGTCCGGAACTACGTATGGGCGGCGGAGCACGGCCTCGAACTGATCAAGACGCTGCCAATCTCAAGGCGGCTCGTGACGGAGGTGCACGCGGTTCTCATGCACGGGTCGCGAGGCGACTACGCCGAAGTTGGAAGCTTCCGACGAAGACAGAACTGGATTGGCACGAGACGGGGCCAGCCGGTGACGGAATCGCTGTTCGTCCCACCGCCGCCGGGTGAACTGCTCGACCAGGGACTCGACGACTGGGAGAGGTGGGTCAACGACGACTCCATCCGCCTGCCGATCCTCATCAAGGTGGCGCTCGCGCACTACCAGTTCGAGACGCTCCACCCGTTCATCGACGGCAACGGGCGAGTTGGCCGACTGCTAATCGTCCTAACACTCGTCGAGTCCAGAAACCTCAGGGTTCCGCTACTGAACGTGTCGCCGTTCTTCGAGGACACGCGGGACGAGTACATCGACCACCTGCGCTTCATCAGCGAGACCGGCGAGTTCGAGCAGTGGATCGCTTTCTTCGCTGAAGCGGTGCGCGTCCAGTCCGAACGTGCACTAGCTAAGGCCGACGACCTGGTAAACGCGCGCGACGACATCATCGGCCGTCTCCATGCTGCGAACGTTCGCGGCGTCGCGATCCGGATCGCGGAAGACCTCATCGGCTTTCCGCTCGTCACCCCCAGCCGAGCCGCTGAAAAGTTCAACGTCACGTACGAGACTGCGAACTCGGCCATTGGGCGGCTCGAAGAGCAGGGGATCGTCGAGGAGACAACCGGCCGCACCTACGCCCGCATGTTCATGTCGCGCCGAATCGTCGAGATCGCGAACCGCTAATGGCGCGCGGCGTGGCGCGCACGTCTGCGCTCCGGCTCCGTTGAGCCAAAGAGGCGCTGTCTTCAAGACCGGTGAGGTCGTGCAACCCACGGCTGGGTAGGTTCGACTCCTGCGCCGCTCCGTTGAGTCGAAGAGCCTCGCGGCTTGCCGCTCGAGATAGGCGTCGAGGAGCTCGGCGGCCTCGTCCTCGGACCCGGGAATAGATGCCCGTAGCGGTCGCGCGTGAGGGTGGGTCGGAGCGATACGGCCCCGCAGCCCTCGCGCAGGCCCTAGGGCGAGCCCGGCTTAACCGGGAACAGGAACGCGTGGCGGTCCCAGCGTCCAATCTCGCAGCCGTCGGTGCGCGTGAACGTCGCGTCGACAGTCTCGCCTCGGTAGAGACCTGCGACCTCTGCGACGGCCGGGCCGCCGTAGATCTCGGTGCAGACGGCGTCGCCAGGAGTGGGCGCGAAGGGATCGACCAAGCCTAAGAGCTGCTCGCAAGCCTTCTCGGGCGCTGGATGCGTTCCACCCGCCAGGTCACAGTGGAGCCTCCATTCCCGGGGCGCTCCCCGGTCCTTGCCGTTTGGCCACGCCTTGATCTGGAGGACCGTCTGGGTCCCAGGCGTCTTGCCGCCCTCCCAGCCGCCGCAGCCGGCCAGGACGAACGAAAGCGCCACCAGACTGGCGGTGTGCTTCGTCACGACAAGCAGATTGTGCTGACGGGCTGCGAGGGTGCGGTCGTACAACCCACGGCTGCGTAGGTTCGACTCCTGCGCCGCTCGTGCACCACCCCGGCGCACGGGCCGGACCTCCTACCCCATCAAGCGGAAGACCAGGATGTGGCGCTGCGGCCTCCGGGTCGTTCGAATCACGGTCAGCGTCCCCCGGGCGTTGTCGTACAGGCGCGTGCCGCCGAGCACCGCGAGCTCGTAGAGCTCCTGGTACTGGATCGCTCCGCCTGCGACCAGCCGGCCCCGGGGCAGGAAGATCGTCACTGTGCACGCCCGCGTCCGCTCGGTCGTGAACGTGCAGACGAACTCCGAGTGGCCGATCGGCTTCGACCTGATCCGCTTGTTGAACAGGTTCTGCTTGACGATCTCGACATCGCCGACTCGCTGATTCTGACGTCCGACGTTCACGCGCACGCGGCTGATCTCGCGGCTCGTGATCCGGATCTCGCCGGGCCCCGTCGCCGCGGCCGAGCTCCAAGCGCTCGTGCTCCACGTGTACAGGACGCCCGGCACCGCTAGGCACCCGGCAAGCACGAGCATGTAGGTGAAACGACGCATCCCCCCACTCCTTTCGCCGAGCCGCAGCTACCCGCTCGCGGCAATAGGAAGCTCCAACCAGAACACCGAACCCTCACCACTTCCGCTCTCGAAGCTCATCCGTCCGCCGTGAGCTTCGACCACCGAGCGGGCAATGGTCAACCCGAGCCCGGTGCCGGGGATCCCGCTGGCGGGCGCCTCGCCGCGGAAGAACTTCACGAAGACGCGCTCCTGCAGCTCGTCCGGGATGCCGAGGCCCTCGTCGCGAACGCTGACGCGAACGAGTCCGTCGTCCTGCTCGGCTACGACGTGCACGGTGCCCCCTTCGGGCGAGTACTTGATTGCGTTCGACAAGAGGTTGCCGACCACCTGCGCGAGACGGTTGGGATCTCCCTCGACGGGCAGCGGCCTGGACCGGAGGATCATGTCGAGCGTGTGCTTGTCGCTCTGGCCCTCGAAGAGCCGCACCTGCTCGGCGACGACCTTGCCGACGTCGACCAGCTCGCGGTCCATCTGCAGGTGGCCCTCGTCGAGCCGCTCCGCGTCGAGGAAGTCGTTGAGCAGCGTCGAGAGCCGCCGGCCTTCCCTGTCGATGATCTCCAGATAGCGCTCCTGGTCGTCGGCCGAGACGTCGCGCTTCAGCAGCACCGAGGTGAAGCCGAGGATGCTCGCAAGCGGCGTCCGGAGCTCGTGGGAGACGATCCGGACGAGCTCGGACTTGCGGCGCTCGCTCTCGCGCAGCTTCTCGTTCTGGCTCTCGAGCTCCCGCTCGCGACGGTCGAGCTGTACCGCCATGTGGTTGAAGGCGGCAGTGAGCTCGCCGACCTCGCCGGGGCCACCCTCGGGGAGCCGCACCGAGAGATCGCCCCCGGCGAGCTCGCTGGCCGCGGTGGCGACCGCGCGCACGGGGTGGGCGGTCGATCGCGCCAGATAGAGCCCGAACAGGACGATGAGCAGCGCGCAGGCGACCAGGCCCGCCGCCCCGAGCACGATCGCACGCGTGGACTGGGTCTCCGCCGATGCCGCGCGTGCGTCCGCCCGGGCGGCCTCGGTCGCGAGCAGGATGTCGAACCGCGCCCGGATCCCGTTGGTGTGCCGCCTGGCCTCTTCGGTCGCGAGCGTGGACCGAACGGCCGCCGGGTTGTCGCGAAAGATCTCTACCAACGGGATCGAGAAGTCCTCGATGTAGTCGTCGATCGCCGTCCTCAACGCGCGCACGCGCCGAACCTGCTCCGGGCTCTCGGAAACCAGGCGCTCCAGGTTCTCGCCGTGCTGGTCGATCTCGTCGCTCGCGTTCAACGCAGGATTCAGAAAGCGCTCGTCCCCGGTCAGCACGAACCCGCGGAGGCCCGTTTCGAAATCGACGACGAGCTTCTGGAGACTCACCGCCGCCGCCGTCACCTCGTTCGAGCTGGCCTCGCGGTCGCGCGCGTCGTCGAGCGACGAGATCGCATGGATGAAGATCGCGAAGATTCCGACCACGAGCACCGCGAGGATCGCGCTCGCGGCGACCATCCGGGCGGCGAGCGTCGGAGACCTCACGCGTCCGGCTCCCCGAGGACGTCGTTGACGATCGCGGTCAGCTGATCCGGCTCGAACGGCTTCTGGAGGAAAGCGTCGGCGCCGGCGTTCAAGGCGGCTCCGTCGGCATCCGGCCATGCGCTCATGACCAGGATGTGCGTCCCCGTGGGGCTGCCGTCCTCGTGGAGGCGGCGGAGCACGTCGAGCCCGCTCATGCGAGGCATCATCAGGTCGAGGATGATCAGGTCGGGTCGGTGCTCGCTCGCCAGCACGAGCGCCTCGTCGCCGTCGCCTGCTTCCACGACGTGATAGCCAGCGCCGATCACGACCCGGATGAGCTGCCGCAGATTTTCGTCGTCCTCGCAGATGAGGATCGTCTTGGCAGTGCGGGCTTGCAAGCTGAACTCGCTCTGAGCGTATCTCGCGAGACCCCAGAATTCGCGGGTTCCCCCACGACCCCTCTGCCTGAGCGGCGAGACGTTGCTCACCCCCGGCGGAAATATCTGCAAATCCATGCTTGAGAAACACTCCCAGCGGTCTACAGTGGAAACCCTTACAGCATGCGCTTTCCACCGGGGTCATGCCATTTCCGGCACGGGCCGAGAGGCCTGTTGGAGTACGGATAGCGCCGATGAGAGACCGAGCCGGCGCCGGCCCGCCGCGCTCCCGCTCCATCGGGCTCGCGACGCTTGCCTCCTTGCTGGGGTTCTGCGCGCTGGCGTTTGCGTCCTCGGCGTCGGCGGGACAGGCCTCTTCGCTCCAGATAACCACTGGAGACACGTCCGTCGCGACCACGCCAGCAACCAGTACGTCGCCGGGTCCCGACCCGAAGCCGCCGCCACCCCCTAAGCCCGATCCGAAGCCCGGACGGACGAGCGCCAAACCACCACCGCCGCCGCCGCCACCACCGCCACCACCACCGGCGCCGCCGACCTCGACCCGGCCGACTGAGCTCGCGCCCAGAGCCGTCGCCACCGCGCCGCCAGCGCCCCCGGTGCGCGAAACGACGACGCAGCCCGCTCCGCCCGCCGGCCGACGGCCGAGGCGTGCACGACGAGCTTCAACACCTTCGGCCCCACGGACGGCGGTTCGCGTCAAGGCGAAGCGCGTCGAGCGAAGCCAGCCTCCGAACGATGCAGCGCCGGCCTTAGCCGCAACGGCGCTCCCGGCGGCACAGCCGGCGGAGACCGGGGCCACGGCCCCAGGCGTCGTCGTCGTCTTCACAGCGTTGGTGGCTCTCGGATTGCTCTTGCTGGGCGCCTCGGCAGTGCCCCCGACACGCGTCCCCTGGCCGGTCGTCGCCGAACCGCTGTTCATCCACCGCTCCAGTCTCGCCGCACTCGGCATAGGGACGATCGCGCTCGCGCTCTTGTGCCTCAACGTCGCTGTCTTGCTCTAGAGGAAGGGGTCAATGTTCAACCGCCGCCGCATCCCGTTAGTCGTCGCCGTCCTCTGCGTGCTCGTCCTCGCGTCGAGCGCCGCAGCGGCGCCCAACACGTTCAGCGCCGCCTTGACGCCTACACACGTGAAGCCGATGACGTCGGCCGCATACACACTCACGATAACGAACGGTCCCACATCGGCTGAGGCGGATCGGGCGAAGGTCGCGATTCCTGCGGGCTTCACCGGTGTCGGCGACGTAACGGCGAACGCGTCGGCCGCCCTGAGCTGCGCGGCGTCCGCCTGGGAGGCCGACGGGACGCTGATCGCCAACGGGAAGATCAATCTCAGGCGGCCGATGGGCGGCGGGAACAGGAACCTCTGTCCGGGCGCCACGCTCACCGTCTCCTTCTCCGCGCTCTCGCCCTCGACTCCGGGGTCGTACACCTGGACGCCCGAGCTCATCCGCGACGAAGAGGCGGAGCCATTCACGTTCACCGGTGACCCGACGGTGCACGTGGACGGCACAGCGCCTACGGTCGAGATCGCGGCGCACCCCAACGACCCGAGCAACTCGAACTCGGCGAGCTTCGCGTTCATCGTGGGCGAGCCCATCGGCCCGCAGTGCAAACTCGACGACGCCGCCTTTGCGCCATGCTCCTCCCCCGTCTCCTACGTCAGCCTCTCCGACGGAACGCACACGTTCACCGTTCAAGCCACCGACTCAGCCGGCAACACCGGACAGGCGAGCTTCGTGTGGACGATCGACACGACGGCCCCTGAGACGACCATCACGAGCGGCCCGCCTGCCCACACGAACGAGACAAGCGCCAGCTTCGCCTTCACCAGCGAGGCGGGAAGCACCTTCGAATGCAGCCTCGACGCCGTCGACGCAGGGAACTTCGTCCCCTGTACGAGCCCAACCAGCTATACCGGGCTCCCGGGCGGCACCCGCACGTTCCGAGTGCGCGCGAAAGACGCCGCCGGAAACACCGACGCTAGCCCCGCGAGCCACGCTTGGACAATTGATCTCGTTGGAGCGGCGACGACGATCCTGACCGCTCCACCGAGCTCCACGAACTCGACGAGCGCGAGCTTTACCTTCGCTTCGAGCGAGCCGGGAACCACGTTCGAGTGCAGCCTCGACGGCGCCCTGTTCACTGCGTGCAGCTCACCCGTCGGCTACAACAATCTGTCCGACGGCCAGCACACGTTCTCGGTCCGAGCGGTCGACCCTGCGGAGAACACCGCGCCTGAGGCGTCTCACACATGGACGATCGACACCCGACCGCCGACGGCGACCGTGGCTTCGGGGCCACGCGCTCTCAGCAACAGCGGGTCAGCGACGTTCGCGTTCTCGGCGGACGAGCCTTCGTCGTTCCAGTGCAGCCTGGACGGCGGCAGCTTCCTGCCTTGCAGCTCGCCGGCGACGTATGCGGGCCTCGGGGACGGCGCTCACACGTTCGTCGCGCGGCCGACCGACGCCGTCGGCAACCCCGGCGCCTCGGCGTCGTACGGCTGGACGATCGACGCGACGGCTCCGCAGACGACGCTCGCCTCGGGGCCCGCGTCTCGAACGACAGCCGTCTCTGCGACGTTCAGGTTCTCGGCCAGCGAGTCGGCGGTGTTCGAGTGCAAGCTGGATGCCGCAGCCTTCGCCCCGTGCAGCTCGCCCAAGACGTATGCCCGGCTTAGGAGGAGCGGGCACAGCTTCTCGGTACGGGCGATCGACGCGGCTGGCAACCCGGACCCGACTCCGGCGGTTCGCCGCTGGACGATCGCCGCGATCTCGCGAAAGGTGACGGTGGCCTCGCCGCTTTTCGCGCCGCGTGCCGGGGGCCGCGTGACGTCTCCGCCCCTCCTCCGCTGGCGGCCCGTCGCCCGAGCCTCCTACTACAACGTCCAGTTGTACCGCGGGCGTGTGAAGGTATTGAGCTCCTGGCCAACGCGTACGCGCCTCCAGGTGCGCGCACGTTGGACGTACCTTGGGCGTCAGCGACGGCTCGCTGCCGGCACCTACCGTTGGTACGTCTGGCCCGGCTACGGTCGACCTTCGGCGCTCCGGTACGGACGACTACTGGGCCAGAGCACGTTCATCGTGACCGCACGACGCTAACCGGGGTGCTCGCCGAGAGCATCGCTGCGGCAGCGCTCATCTGCCTGGATCCGGGACACGGAACGCCGCCCGCGATCGGACGCCAGCGGGAGCCGATCGGGCCCGGCTCGCACATCACCAAGATCAAGGACGGCGGCGGCGCGGCGGGCGAAGCCGAGGCCGTTCTGGCAATCGCGAGGCGCACGAGAACGCTCCTCCTCCGCCGTGGCTACCGGGTTGCGATGACCCGCACCGGCCCCACGTTCCGCGGCGGAAACGTCGAGCGAGCCCGGTTCTGCAACCGGCGCGGCGCCGCGCTGATGCTCCGAATCCACGCGGACGGATCCGCGGACCGCACCCGGCGCGGCGCGGCCACGCTCTTCCCCGCCCGCCGCTCCGGCTGGACGGACGACGTCTACGTCCCGAGCCGTCGGGCCGCGGCGGCGATCCAGCGCTCGCTCGTCGCAGCCACGGGCGCACGGGACCTGGGGCTCGTCGAGCGCTCCGACCTGACCGGCTTCAACTGGGCCGACGTTCCGGTCGTCCTGGCGGAGACCGGATTCATGAGCAACCCACGGGAGGGCCGGCTGCTGCGCTCGAGCTCCTACCAGTGGCGCGTGGCCCGCGGCCTCGCAGCCGGGGTCGCCGCGTTCAGTCCCCGTTAGAGCCGCGCATCCGGTCAACGGCCGCCCGCCCTTCGGCATGCACGGCCCGCCGCCGCTCCTCGGGATCCGGGACCGCCTCGACGGTGTCCACGGTCGTCTCCGCCCCCTCGAACTCCTCGCGGTCCTCGACGACCGCCCGGGACTCGTCGAGGCGGGCGCGCAGCTCCTCGGCCCGCGGGTCGGCGGGGGGCTCCGGCCGGGGCCTTCGCCGGACGGTTCGCCACAGTGCCGCGAGGCCGACGGCCACTCCCCCGGTGAGGAACGCGAGGCGTCGGTTCACGAGGCCGATGCTACACTGCCGCCCGCTTCCTGCCCTGCCCGCGAGCGCCGCCCGAAGCGCCACACCGACGGCAGGGCCGCCTGAGACCGAAGGAAGGAGACATCGGGACCGTGACCCCCTACGAAATCTTGCTGATGCTCGATCCGGAGCTCCCCGAGGAGCGCCACGCCGAGATCGTCCAGCGCACCCGCGAGCTCGTCGAGCGCGGCGGCGGCACCGTTGCTTCGCACGACGTCTGGGGCCGGCGCAAGCTCGCCTACGAAATCGACCACAAGACTGACGGGACCTACCACCTGCTGACGTTCAGCGCCGACGCGGACACGCTCGACGAGATCTCCCGCGTCCTCAAGATCACGGACGGAGTCATGCGCCATCTGGCCGTCCGGCGAAGTGAGCGACGTCCGGGACAGACGGTGGCGGCGTCCGCCCCGGCGCGGCAGGATGGAGCCGAGGCCGAAACCGTCGCATCGGAGGAGGAGTAACCATGGCCAACATCAACCGCGTCGTCCTCGTCGGGAACCTGACCCGCGACCCCGAGCTCCGGCACACCCCGTCCGGCACCGCCGTCTGCAAGCTCCGGATCGCCGTCAACTCGCGCCAGAAGGACTCGTCCACCGGCGAGTGGGGCGAGAAGCCGAACTACTTCGACGTCACCGTCTGGGGAAACCAGGGCGAGAGCTGCGCGCAATACCTCTCCAAGGGCCGACCGGTCGGCGTCGACGGGCGCCTCGACTGGCGCGAGTGGGAGGCCCAGGACGGCACGAAGCGCCAAGCCGTCGAGATCATCGCCGACACCGTCCAGTTCCTCGGCAGCCGCGGCGACGGCGAAGGCGGCCAGCGCGAGTTCGTCCCTGCGGGCGCGGCGGCCGAGAGCGGCACCGACCTCCCGACCTCCGGCGCGGACGACGACATCCCCTTCTAAGGAGCACCTGAATGCCGAAAGCGAGACGAGAGCAGCGCAGCTCGAGACGCGGGCCGCCGACCGGGCCGATCAAGCGGCGGTCCTGCCAGTTCTGCCGCGACAAGGTCGACGAGGTCGACTACAAGAACACGAACGTGCTGCGGAGGCACGTCTCCGAGAAGGGGAAGATCCGCTCGCGACGCATCACCGGCACGTGCCGGCGCCACCAGCGCCAGGTCGCGGTGGCCGTCAAGCGGGCGCGCGAGATGGCGCTCCTGCCGTACGCGACCACCTAAGTGCTCCTCCAGGCAATGTCATCCGCACCTCTGACGGCTGCAAACCGGCGCCAGTTCGGAGGTTCAGGCTGCGCCCATATCTGCTCGATATGGACGCATCCTGAACCCGCGCTCTGGCTTGGTTTTCGCGCGTCAGAGTCACGGCAACATCACCTGAAGGAGCACTAGCCATGCTGGTCATCCTCCTCAAGGACGTGGACAACGTCGGCCTGCGCGGCGACCTGGTCGATGTCGCCCGCGGTTACGCGCGCAACTACCTCCTGCCGCGCCGCCTCGCCGAGCCCGCCTCGCCCGGGCGGCTCGAGGAGCTCCGGCGCCGCGAGGAGCTGCGCGCGCGCCAGGAGGCCCGCACGCACGACGAGGCGCGTGACATCGCCGCGCGGCTCGAGCAGGCCGTGATCCGCTTCGACGTCAAGGCCGGCCCGACCGGCTCGCTCTTCGGGTCGGTGACCGCCACGGACGTGGCCGACCGGCTCTGGGGCGACCACAAGATCCGCGTCGACCGGCGGAAGATCGAGCTCGGCGACCCGGTCAAGCGCGTGGGCCGCTACGACGTTCCGGTCGAGGTCTTCACGGACGTGTCGGCCAACGTTCGGCTCGAGGTCGTGCCCGAGGGCGGCGACATCGCCCAGATGGAGGAGCTGCAGGCCACTGCCGAGGCGGAGGAGGCAGCTGCGGCGGCGGAGGCCGAGGCCGCTGCAGAGGCTGCGGCGGCGGCCGAGGCAGAGGCGATCGAGCTCGTCGAGGCCGCCGAAGCGAGGGAGGTCGCGGAGGCGACGGAAGCCGAAGGCACGATCGAGGCCGCCGGGGCCGAGCCGGAGCCGGAGGCGGGCGAGGCTGCCGAGGAGCAGTCCGACGAGCCCGTCGCGGCCGAAACTGAGCCGGACCGGTAACGAATCCGTCACGAATCGTCCACAGGCTTTTCCAGAGCCTGGGGATTGACGTGCGAAAAAGCCGCTCGCAGCGGGATTTTCCGCGGGCCTCCTGCGTGCCTCTCGTGGGGACAACGTCCGAGCGGCCGTGGACAATGCAGGGGAACATGCGTTCTTTCACCTGCAAATCGGTCGCTTTTTCCCCTAGTAGTAGGGGACAACGGGCTTGAGCGGAGGCCCTACCAACGGGTTGAATCGAGGCGTGGTCGCCCAGGTTGCCCAGCCGTCGCAGACGGCCCCGGTCCCACCCCAGAATCTCGACGCCGAGGAGTCGGTCCTCGGCGCGATGATGCTCTCCCCAGGGGCGATCGGGGCCGTCAGCGAGCTCCTCGACGCCGGCGACTTCTACCGGGAGAGCCACGCGAAGATCTACCGCGCCGCGCTCGCGCTCTACGCGCGCGGCGAGCCCGTGGACGCGATCACGCTGGTGGACGCGCTGGAGGAGCGCGGCGAGCTGGAGGACGCGGGCGGTCGCGTCCGGATCCACGAGCTCGCCGCGCTCGTCCCCGCGACCGCGAACGCCGCGCACTACGCGCGGATCGTCCGCGAGATGGCGACCCTGCGCGGGCTGATCCGGTCGGGCCAGGAGATCGCGCGCCTCGGGTGGGAGCGGCCGGGCGAGGCGCGGGACCTCGTCGACCAGGCGGAGCAGGTGATCTTCGAGCTCTCGCAGGCCCGGGTCACGGGCGAGTTCGCGCACATCGAGGGGCTGCTCAAGGACAGCTTTGAGCGGATCACCGCGCTCTACGAGGCCGGCGAGGAGATCACGGGCGTCCCCTCGGGGTTCCGCGACATCGACCGGCTGACATCCGGCTTCCAGCCGGGAAACCTGATCATCGTGGCGGCCCGGCCGAGCATGGGAAAGTCCGGCCTCGCGCTGTGCACGGCGGCGAACATCGCGGTGCGGCGCAACGTGCCGGTCGCGCTGTTCACGCTCGAGATGTCGAAGTCCGAGGTGACGCAGCGGCTGATGTGCAGCGAGGCGAAGGTCGAGTCGCAACGACTCCGGAACGGGAAGCTGGCCGCGGACGACTGGCCCCGCCTCACAGCCGCCTGCGACAAGCTCGCGAAGGCCCCGATCTACGTGGACGACACGGGCTCGATCACGATGATGGAGATCCGGTCGAAGGCGCGGCGCCTGAAGTCCAAGGAGCCGAACCTCGGGCTGATCGTCGTCGACTACATCCAGCTGATGACGTCGGGCTCGACGGTCGAGAACCGCGTGCAGGAGGTGTCGCAGATCTCGCGGAACCTCAAGGTGCTGGCGCGCGACCTCGACGTGCCGGTGCTCGCCCTGTCGCAGCTGTCGCGGGCCGTGGAGCAGCGGCACGACAAGCGCCCGATCCTCTCCGACCTGCGCGAGTCGGGCTGCCTGGTCGGCGACACACGCGTGTACCTCCCGGAGGAAGGGGTTCACCGGCCGATCCGCGAGCTCGTGGGCAAGACGGGTTATCGGGTGCTCGCGGTCGACGACAGCACCATGAAGCTCGAGCCGCGCGAGGTGACGAACGCCTTTTCGACCGGGCGGAAGCCGGTGTACAGGCTGACCACCCGGCTCGGGCGAACGATCCGCGCAACCGGAAACCACAAGTTCCTCGCGGTCGACGGCTGGCGCCGCCTGGACGACATGGGCCGCGGGATGGAGATCGCGGCTCCGTGCGAGCTCCCCGCGCCGGCGACCCGCGACGAAGAGGGCCGGGAGGCGCAGCCCGCCGAATGGGTCGGCGTAGCCCGCGGCACCGCCTACCGGGCTCCCATCCCGACCGACACGTGGCAGTTGGCCGTTACGCTCGCCCCGACGATGGCGGCCGCCGTGGTCACGAACGGCCGGCTCGCGCCCGAGGCGCCCGTGACCGACGAGGCCGGGTCTGGGAGCGAGACGGTGTCCGGCGTCGAGTGGGACGAGATCTTCTCGATCGAGCCCGACGGGGAAGAAGACGTCTTCGACCTCACGGTCGAGGGCCTCCACAGCTTCGTCGCCGAGGACCTCGTCGTTCACAACTCGATCGAGCAGGACGCCGACCTCGTCTTCTTCATCTACCGCGACGAGTACTACAACGACGAGACCGACCAGCAGGGCATCGCCGAGATCCATCTGGCCAAGCACAGGAACGGCCCGACCGGGACGGAGAAGGTCGCCTTCCTGAGCCGCTACGCGAAGTTCGCCGACCTCGCCGCGGGCTAGCGCGCCGCCTCATAGGGCAGACTCAGTCCGTGCCGGCGACCGTCATCGTGGGGGCGCAGTGGGGCGACGAGGGCAAGGGCAAGATCGTCGACCTGCTCGCGCAGCACTCGGACGTCGTCTGCCGTTACCAGGGCGGGCCGAACGCGGGCCACACGATCGTCGCCGACGGCCAGACGTACAAGTTCCGGCACATGCCCTCGGGGATCCTGTGGGGCAAGGAGTGCGTGCTCGGCGCGGGCTGCGTCGTGGATCCGCAGGTCTTCATCGAGGAGCTCGACGATCTCGAGACCCGGGGGCTCTCGACGGAGCGCGTCCACCTCTCCGGCAACGCGCAGCTGATCATGCCCTGGCACCTCGCGCTCGACCGGGCGAGCGAGCGGCGGCTCGGGAAGCTCCAGATCGGGACGACCCGGCGCGGGATCGGGCCGGCGTACGGCGACAAGGCGGCGCGGCTGGGGATCCGCGTCCAGGACCTGCTCGACCCGAAGATCCTGCGCCAGAAGATCGAGGTCGCGCTCGCCGAGAAGAACCACTGGCTCGAGCGCGTGTACGGCGCCGAGCCGATCGACCTCGAGGACGTCTCGCACCGGTACGAGGGCTACGCCCAGCGGCTCCGGCCGTACGTCGCCGACACGTCCCTGCTCGTCGACCGCGCGCTCCGCGACGGGAAGTTCGTCCTCTTCGAGGGCGCCCAGGGAACGCTGCTCGACCTCGACCACGGCACGTATCCGTTCGTGACGTCCTCCAACCCGGTCGCCGGCGCTGCGGCCACCGGGATCGGGATCGGGCCGACCCGGATCGACGCCGTGCTCGGCGTCGCGAAGGCATACCTGACGCGGGTCGGCGAAGGGCCGTTCCCGACCGAGATCGGAGGAGCCGACCAGGCGCGGGTGCGGGAGCTCGGCGGCGAGTACGGCACCGTCACGGGGCGTCAGCGCCGCTGCGGCTGGCTCGACCTCGTCGGCCTGCGCTACGCCGCCCGGCTCAACGGGTTCACCTCGCTGGCGCTGACGAAGCTGGACGTGCTCTCGACGTTCGCGGAGCTGCCGGTCTGCGTTCGCTACCGCCTGCGCGACGGCACCGAGACGGAGGAGTTCCCCGCGCACCAGAGCGACTTCCATCACGCCGAGCCCGTGTACGAGGTGCTCCCGGGTTGGGAGGAGCCGCTGGACGGGATGGAGGACGTGTCGCGCCTCCCGGAGGCTGCTCGCCGTTACGTCGCGTTCGTCGAGCAGGAGTTGGACGTCGAGGTCTCGCTGATCGGAACGGGCGCCGCCCGAGAGCACGTGCTGACCCAGCGCGGGCTCGAGGCGATCGCGCGGCCCTAGGGGGCCGAGCGCTCGGCGGTCAGGAACTCATACAGCGAGCGGTAGCCGCCGACCACCGATGCGATGTCGCCGGGGTCCACGTCCTCGCCGCGCTCGAGCCGGTCGACGACGTCCTTGCCGGCGACGTACTCGGCGAGGAGCTCCGGGTCGGCGCCCTCGGCGGCGACGAGCTCCTCGTCGATGATCTCCCGCTCCTGCAGCATTCGCACGATCAGGTCGTGCAGCTCGGGCAGCGCCTCGGCCGGCGAGTCGCGCACGAGCGGCTCGAGCTGCTGCCACTCGCCCTCCCAGTCGTGCAGGTCCAAGCCTGGTTCGGCCACGTCCGCACTGTCGCCGGGTTCGCGTCCTTTGAAACCTCCGGGGGCGTCACTAGACTCGCGCGCACGTGAGGGTGCTCCTGATCGGCTCCGGCGGCCGCGAGCACGCGCTCGCGTGGAAGCTGCGCCAGAGCGCCGGCCTCGACGAGCTGCATGCGGCGCCCGGAAATCCGGGGATCGCGCGGCTCGGCAAGTGCCATCCGGTGCGGGCCGAGGACGGCGAGGGCCTGCTCGATCTCGCCCGCTCGCTGGACGCCGACCTCGTGGTCGTGGGGCCCGAGGCTCCGCTCGTCTCCGGCGTCGCCGATGAGCTCCGCCACGGAGGCGTGCCGGTCTTCGGACCAGGCCGCGAGGCGGCCCGGGTCGAGGGCTCGAAGACCTTCGCCAAGGACGTGATGCGTGCCGCCGGGGTTCCTACTGCCGCGAGGCTCGCAGTCGCCCGCCCGCCCTGCGTCGTCAAGGTCGACGGCCTCGCAGCGGGGAAGGGCGTCTTCGTCTGCCCCGACCAGGCGTCCCTCGACGAGGCTCTGCGAACGGTCGGCCGGCTCGGCCAGCCGCTCCTGATCGAGGAGCTGCTGGAGGGCGAGGAGGTGTCCGTGTTCGCGCTCGCCGACGGGCGCAACGCGGTCGCGCTCGCCCCCGCGCGGGACTACAAGCGGATCGGCGACGGGGACACCGGCCCCAACACCGGCGGGATGGGCTCGTACTCGCCGGTCGCCGAGGTGCCTCCCGACACAGTGGAGGAGCTGCTCGACCTCGTCCACCGGCCGGTCCTCGCCGAGCTTGCTGCGCGCGGCCGGCCGTTCGTCGGGCTCCTCTACGCCGGGCTCATGCTGACCGCGGCCGGCCCCAAGGTGCTCGAGTTCAACTGCCGCTTCGGGGATCCCGAGACGCAGTCGGTCGTCCCACGCCTGGACGGCGACCTGCTCGACGCTCTGGCGGCGGCCGCCCGTGGCGACCTCGGCGACACCCGGCTGGGCGTCAGCGCCGAGGCCGCGGTCACCGTCGTCGTTGCTTCGCGCGACTACCCCGAGCGCGGCGAGTCCGGCACGCCGATCGAGGGAGTCGCGGAGGCCGAGGCCGGCGCGCTCGTCTTCCACGCCGGGACGGCGGTGCACGGCAGCCGGCTCGTGACGAACGGCGGGCGGATCCTGAACGTGACCGGCCTCGGACCGACGGTCGACGCGGCGCGCGAGGCCGCCTACGCCGCGTGCGCCTCGATCTCGTTCGACGGCATGCAGTACCGTCGCGACATCGCCGGGAGAACAGCAGATGTTGCGACCTGAGACCGAGCCGTTCGCCCAGCTGATCGAGTTCGGCGAGCGCGGCGCGCTGGTCGGCATCCTCGTCGGCTCGGAGTCGGACCGGGAACGGATGGAGCCGGCGCTTCAGGAGCTGGAAGACCGCGCGATCTCGTACGAGTTTCACGTCCTGTCGGCCCACCGCGATCCTCGAGCCGTGGCCGAGTACGCGTCGACGGCCGCGCTCCGCGGGGTCCGCGTGATCATCGCCGGCGCCGGCATGGCGGCGGCGCTGCCCGGCGTGGTCGCGTCGTACAGCGAGCTACCCGTGATCGGCGTCCCGTTGCGCTCCAGCAAGACAGTCGGCGACGGGATGGACGCGCTGCTCTCGATCGTGCAGATGCCGCCTGGGGTGCCCGTCGCATGTGTCTCGATCGACGGGTCGCGGAACGCGGCGATCCTCGCGGCACGGATCCTTGCGCAGGGCGGCGGCCTCCCGGCATCCGAGCTCTGAATCGGGCTCGGACGTCTTCCTGAGCCGCGTGTAGAGTCGGACCGGTGATCGCCCGCTACTCGCGCCTGGCCATGGCTCGCGTCTGGTCGGACGAGAGCAAGCTCGCGCGCTGGCTCGAGGTCGAGCTGGCGGCGCTCGACGGGTGGGCCGCGACGGGGGTCGTGCCCGAGGATGCTGCCGGCGAGATCCGTGAGCGAGCGGAGCCGCCGTCGCCGGAGCGCGTGGCCGAGATCGAGGAGCGGACGCAGCACGACGTCGCCGCGTTCGTCGACGCCGTCGCCGAGCAGCTCGGGCCGGTCGGGCGCTGGTTCCACTACGGGCTGACGTCGTCCGACGTGCTCGACACGGCGCTGTCGCTGCAGATCCGGGAGGCGGGCGGGTTGATCCTCGACGGGATCGAGCGGGCGCTGCGCGTCGTCGTCGAGCAGGCGGAGCGGCACCGCCGGACGCTGATGATCGGACGGACGCACGGCGTCCACGCGGAGCCGACCACGTTCGGGCTCAAGCTCGCCGGCTGGGCGTTCGAGCTCGACCGGAACCGGGCGAGAGTCGAGCAGGCGCTCGAGGGTCTGCGGGTCGGAAAGCTCTCCGGCGCCGTCGGCACCTATGCGGCGATCGATCCCGAGGTCGAGCGGCTCGCGTGCGAGCGGCTCGGGCTCGAGCCGGCGCCGTCGTCGACGCAGATCCTCCAGCGCGACCGGCACGCCGAGCTGCTGACGGCGCTCGCGGTGACGGCCGCGTCGCTCGAGAAGTTCGCGCTCGAGATCCGCCACCTCGCGCGCACCGAGGTGCGCGAGGTCGAAGAGCCGTTCGGACGAGGGCAGAAGGGCTCCTCCGCGATGCCGCACAAGCGGAACCCGATCGTGGCCGAGCGGATCTGCGGCCTCGCGCGGGTCGTCCGCGGCGCCGCGCTCGTGGGGCTCGAGAACGTTGCGCTCTGGCACGAGCGCGACATCTCGCACTCGTCCGCCGAGCGCGTGGTCGTCCCGGACGCCTTCCTCGCGCTCGACTACATGCTCGACCGGTTCACCTGGCTCGTGGAGGGTCTCGTCGTCCGGCCCGAGCGGATGCGCCGCAACCTGGAGGCGAGCCACGGGCTCTTCTTCAGCCAGCGGCTGCTGCTGGCGCTGGTCGAGCGCGGGCTCGAGCGCCCGCACGCCTACGAGCTCGTGCAGCGAAACGCCATGCGCGCCTGGGAGGAGGAACAGGACTTCGCGACCCTGGCGCGATCGGATCCGGAGATCACCGCCCAGCTCGATCCCGCCGCGCTGGACGCCGTGTTCGACCTGGACGCATACACCCGCCACGTGGACACCGTCTTCGACCGCCTGGCCACCCTGAACCGACGAGAGGAGCCCGTTCATGCCTGAGACCGCGACTCATGTGGCCAGCGGCAAGGTCCGCGAGCTGTACGCGCTCGACGAGCACCGCTTGCTGCTCGTCGCGAGCGACCGGATCTCGACCTTCGACGTCGTCCTCCCGACCGAGATCCCGGACAAGGGACGCGTCCTCACCGGGCTTTCGGCGTTCTGGTTCGGGCGAACGCGGGCGATCGTCGGCAACCACATGCTCGGGCTGCGCCCGGATGGGCGCTCGATGGAGTGCAGGCGGCTGGAGATGGTGCCGCTCGAGTGCGTGGTCCGCGGGTACCTGACGGGCTCGGGGTGGAAGGACTATCTCGCGACCGGCGCGGTCTGCGGCCACGTGCTCCCCGAGGGCTTGCGGGAGTCGGAGCGCCTGCCCGAGCCGATCTTCACGCCCTCGACCAAGGCCGAGACGGGCCACGACGAGAACATCACGCGCGCACAGGCCGTCGAGCTCGTCGGCGCGGAGACGGCGGAGCTGCTCGAGCGGATCTCGATCGAGCTCTACCGGTTCGCCGCTGACCACGCCGCCGAGCGCGGGATCCTGATCGCCGACACGAAGTTCGAGTTCGGCGTCGGTCCCGACGGCCGGCTGTATCTCGGCGACGAGGCGCTGACGCCGGACTCCTCACGCTTCTGGCCCGCCGACGAGTACGAGCCCGGCCAGGGCCAGCCCTCGTACGACAAGCAGTTCGCCCGCGACTACTGCGAGACGGTCGGCTGGGACAAGACCGACCCGGGCCCCGAGCTGCCCCGAGACGTCGTCGCCGGTACGAGGGCTCGCTACGTCGAGGCGTTCGAGCGCCTGACCGAGACGCCGTTCGACCGGTACGTGGAGGAGCCGGAGGTCGTGCTCCCGTGAAGGCGACCGTCCTCGTCCGGCCGAAGCCGGGCATCCTCGATCCGCAGGGCCAGGCCGTCGAGAGCTCGCTGCGCCAGCTCGGCTTCCCGGTCGGCGACGCACGCGTCGGACGCGTCGTCGACCTCGAGGTCGACGCGGCCGATGCCGCCGCCGCCCGCGCGGAGGTCGAGCGCATGTGCGAGCAGCTCCTCGCCAACCCGCTGATCGAGAGCTACGAGATCGAGCTCGAGGAGGGTCCGTGACGGCGCCCCGGCCGCGGATCGGCGTGCTCAGCTTCCCGGGCTCGAACGACGACCGGGACGCCGCGCACGCGCTCGAGCTCCTCCGGGCGGAGCCAGTGCCCGTCTGGCACGCGGACGAGGGGCTCCCGGAGGTCGCAGCCGTCGTCCTTCCCGGAGGCTTCTCGTACGGCGACTACCTGCGCTGCGGCGCCATTGCCCGCTTCGCCCCGGCGATGCGGGCGGTGGCCGAGTTCGCCGCCGACGGCGGCCCGGTGCTCGGGATCTGCAACGGCTTCCAGATCCTTTGCGAGGCGGGCCTATTACCCGGGGCGCTGCGGCCGAACGCGTCGCTCTCGTTCGTCTGTCGTGATGTCGATCTGCGGATCGAACGCACCGATACGCCGTTCACGAACCTCGGCGAGCCCGGCCGCACGCTGACGATCCCCGTCAAGCACGGCGAGGGTTGCTGGTTCGCCGACGATGACCTCCTCGCCGAGCTCGATGCCGGCGGGCAGCTCGTCCTCCGCTACGAGGACAACCCGAACGGCTCGGTCGCCGACGTCGCCGGCGTCGTGAACGCCGAGCGAAACGTCATGGGCCTGATGCCGCATCCCGAGCATGCGGTCGACCCGTTGCTGGGGTCCAGCGACGGCGCGATCATCCTCCGCGGGCTGATCGCGGCGGCCCGCGAGCGGACCGCGCTCGCGGTCTAGCTAGGAGGGTTTCGTGGAACGTTGCTCGCCGCGGCCCGGCGCGTGCGAGACATCGAATTCTCGCTCGGGCATCGGATTGACGGCCGGTGCGGGTTCTGCGAGACTCGCGCTAAGGCTGAAGGCAGCAAGCGGGAGTCGCAGATGGTCCCTCGGGAGACCGATTGTTGCTGCGGCAGTCTCGTGGAGATCTTCTCGTGCGAGACGTATTCTCGCGACGAGTGCCACGATGGTCGCCGGCCTAGTCTGAGATCAAGTTCCGGCTGCTGCCGTCTCTCGTCCTACAGGAGGCCGACATCACCGAGGTGATCGTTCGGCTGGCTCCGGAGGCTGCCGAGGCCGTACAGCGCGGAGAGCCGACGCCGACCGGCCTTCGAGAAGCGCAGGAGAGCCTGCGGTCGCTGGGGCTCCGGCTGGAACCGCTGCACGCCGGGACCGAGGATCGGTCGCTCGCGTCATGGTTCAGGGTGACCGTTCAGGACGCGCCGACGGCGGAGGACGTGGCGGTGCTGCTTCGGACGTCACGGGCCGTGGAGAGCGCATACGTCGAACCTCCGTCGGCGGCGCCAGGGTGAGTCACTTGGGTCATTCGAGTAGGAGGCGAGTCCCATGGATCCGTGAGTGAAGCGCGTTCAAGAGCAACGGACTGAATCGAAGGGAGTGCGATGCCTGCAGGAGGCAATAGGAGAAAGAATGACGGCGAAGGGTCGTCGCGAGGAGGCTCCCGCCGTCAGAACCCATCCACCGGCCCTGCCGGACACATGACCGACGAGCTCGTGGCTCCGCCGGAGTTGATTGTGATCGCCACGCGGGACGTCGGCCTGCGTGCGCACCCTGAGGGAGTGGCGTCCGCTTCAGGTGCGGACGTGAGCGGTCTGTCGAGTTTTCTGGCGGAGGAAGACCTTCTACTGGAGCCGCTCTTCGGGGCAAGCGAGGAGACCCTCCAGACTCAGACGGCGAGCCTGGCGCCCGCGGCCGAGGCCGACGAGCTGCCCGATCTTTCCGTCTACTACCGCGTCGCTGCTGCTCCTGACCGCTTGGAGGAGCTGGCAGCGCGGTTGGCTGAGATGGACGAGATCGAGGGCGCGTATGTCCAGCCGATTAGTGCCCCTCCCGCGGTAGCAACGGGCACGGAGGAGCAGACGATCGTCGTGTCGGCCGACGAGGTCGAGGTCGAGCGACTGAACGACATGGAGCCCTCTGGCGAGGAAGCGCCTCCGGTGACGCCGGACTTCACCGCCAGGCAGGGGTACCTGAGCGCCGCCGCGACCGGGATCGACGCAGGCTATGCGTGGACGCTTCCCGGGGGACGCGGGAACGGGGTTCGGATCATCGATTGCGAATGGGGCTGGCGCTTCGGCCACGAGGATCTCATCCAGAACCAGGGGGGCGTGCTCGCCGGCGGCAACTCCAGCAACGACAATCACGGAACCGCAGTCCTCGGCGAGATCAGCGGCGACAGAAATCCCTTCGGCATCACGGGAATCGCCGAACAGGCCTGGGTCGGCGCGGTCTCTTTCATGACGCTGGCGTCGCCGACTGCGATCAAGGCTGCGGCCGATCGCCTCGGTCGGGGGGACATCATCCTCCTCGAGATCCACCGCGTCGGGCCACGTTCTCGGTGGCTGCCGATCGAGTGGTGGCCGGCCGATTTCGACGCAATCCGCTATGCCGTCGGCAAGGGGATCATCGTGGTCGAGGCGGGCGGCAACGGGGGCGAAAACCTCGACGATCCCGTCTACAACACGCCGCAGCCAGGATTCCCGGCTTCGTGGCGGAATCCGTTGAACCCGGCCAACCCGTCGTCGGGTGCTGTGATGGTCGGCGCGGGGAACCCGCCGAGCGGGACCCACGGGCAGACGCAGGTCGGCGGCGACGTGCTCGTCGACCGCGCACGCTGCAACTTCTCCAACTACGGTAGCCGTGTCGACGCGCAAGGCTGGGGATGGCTCGTAACCACGACCGGCTACGGAGACCTCCAGGGGGCCCCTCCGCCGCCCGACGCGAACAAGGATCACTGGTACACGGACGGGTTCTCCGGGACGTCGAGCGCGTCACCGATCGTCGTCGGCGCCCTCGCCTGCGTCCAGGGAGTGCTGAAGGCCCGAGGGCGGATTCCGCTGAGCCCGGCTCGCGCCAGGGAGCTGCTTCGGACAACCGGCTCGCCGCAACAGGACGGGCCGGGCAGACCTCGCAGCCAGCGGATCGGCAATCGGCCGAACCTCCGACAGCTCATCCCCGCCGCTATCCAGACGGGCCAGTGGGTGGGCGTCCAGTTCACCGGCGCGGTCCCGGCCAACTCCACGAGGAGGTGGTTCACGTTCCGCTGGCCTGCGCACTGGCATGTCGCGTGGACGGTCGTGCCCACGACACCCCAGCTGGGTGCGCCGCAGATCAAGTGGGAGGTGAGCGTGGAGCGAGCCGAGGACGCCTACATCACCTACTGGATCTCCATCACCAACCTCACGGGCACCGAGGTCGGCATCGAGGCTCGCTATGCCGTCCTCGGCTGGTGAACGATCATCGACGCGGTGAGGGAGCGAACACCATGAGAGTCACGATGACCATCGAGGAAGAGACGGAGTCCCAAGTGAGGATCGAGCGGCCCGAGACAGGCGAGACCGTGACGACCTCGGGGGAACTCCCGGCGGAAGCCAAGCCCATAAGCGCCGGCGGCCCGCCCACCTGGCTCCTGCAGGAGCTGCAGGGGATGCAGGGGATGGCGGCCGAGCAGGAAGAAGCACAGACGTCGACGGAGCCAATCGATGCCGGACCCGCTCCCGCAGCGGACGGGAACGGCCTCGCCTCGATCCACACGTACTTCGCTCGCGGCTGATGGTGTACGACGGTCGCTGAAGCGGCTGAGGTGGCGACCAATGCGAGAAGCAGCGGTCGCCACCTCGGCTGACCTCGGAACGAGCCGGAGCCGGCTGGCCTGTCGAAGCTCGATGTCTCAGACGCGACGAAGCGTTAAGCCCTCCTTCTATCCACCAACGAACCCGAGAGCGGCTGCGAGCGCCGGGCGATCGCCGAGCTTCTCGCGCAGGCGCTCGAGGTCGGCGCCGCGCAGCGTGACCGGCCCGCGCCGCGCGGTTCCGTCCGTCGTGTACGCGAAGCGGACGAGCCAGTCGCCCTTGTCGTCCTCGAGGAGCTGGACGACCGACGCGAACCGCTTCTGGCCCGCGCGCTGGGGCAGCGTCACCTCCTCCACGAGCTTGGCCGCCCCCCACGCAGTCGTGATCTTGGTCATGCGGTCGACGCTAACCGCGAAACCCGCACGGGTGGATGACGCCTCTGTGCCGAAAGCGCGCCGAGCTCAGGCGCGGCGGAACCCGACCGGCTCCAGGCCCGGGTCGAGCGGGCTGCTCGGGAGCCCCGGCGCGACCGGCGTCAGGTTGTACCCACCGGGCGCCACGTCGTTGGACGAGCCGGGGTGGAAGAGCGACGCGAGGTACTGGATCTGGCCTCGCCCGACACCGAGCTCGAACTGGCCGCCCCCGTACATCCCGATCCCGTTCGCCGCGCAGTAGTCGTACGTCTCGAAGAGGCGCTCGACGGACCCGAACCGTGACGGCTTCACGTTGATCGTCCGCGGGGGGAACGGCAGCCCCTCGATATCCGCGACCGAGTGGATCGGGGCATCCCACGTGACGCGGTCGCGGTGCGGCTCGAGGACCGCGTCGGTCTCCTCGGTCAGCCCCGGATCCTCGATCCACGCCTCTGAAAAGGCCTCGGCGACGCGCCGGTAGAGCGCAGCGTCGGGGGGGTTGTCGACGACGGTCCCGGTGTACTGCCCCTTGAGGTCGACCACGTCGACGAGGCCGAGGGTCGAGAGCTCCGAAACGAGGGCCGGCGTCCAGTCGGCGACCGGGTCGAGCTTGAACCGCGTACCCGGGTAGTCCTCGAGCAGGCGCCGGATCGGCTCGACCGAAGACGGCTCGCCGAGGCGTAGCGAGACGACGAAGCGGAGTGGCGTGGGCTCGAGCCCGAGCGCGTCCGCCAGCGTCCTGCCGGCCTGACGCAACGCGAGATCGAGCGCGGCGCTCTCGAACCCCCAGCGCCGGTACTCGCGGAACGCGGCCATGCCCGGCGGCTCCGGCCAGAGGTCGAGGCCGCCCAGGTGCTCGGAGAACGAGCGGATCGTCCACTCGCCCTCGAGTTGGAGCGGCGGCGCGGCCGCGAGACGATCGTGCGCCTCGCCGTCGTAGGTGACGTCCTCGCCGATCCCCTCCTCTCCGCCGCCGCGCAGCCGGACGTGCGTCGTGACGCGGACGAAGTCGGTCGACACGGCCTGCTCCAGCCGCTCGAGCTCGTGGCTCTCGACGACGAGCGGGAGGTCGGCGACGCGCTCGAACGTGGACACAATGCACGAGTATGTCTGCGCGGGCGCTTCTCGCCGCGGCTGTGGCGGTCGCTCTGGCCGGATGCGGCGGCGGCAGCAACAGCGACCGCGAGGTTCGACTGCTGGCCCCCGCCTGGATCGACGCCGACGTCGAGCGCTTCGAGCGTGAGAGCGGGTGCCGCGTCGACCTTCGCGTCTACGACGACGACGAGCGGCTCGACCCGATCGCGGAGAGACGAAACGTCGACGTCGTCGCGGCCCGGGTCGAACCCGGAGCCGGCGACCAGACCGAGGAGTTCGTCCGAGTCACGCTCTCCGGCGGCGTCGAGGTGACGATCCCCAGGCGGCTCGCCACGGCGTTCCGCGGCCGAGCGAGGCCAGCCGGCCGGCGGTCGATCGCCTGGCTGATCCGCGAGGAGGGCGACAACGACGACTGCGCCCGCGCCTGGATCGCCTACGCGACTTCCCAGTAGACCGCCGTGTCCAGGAGGTCGAGGAAGGCGTCCGGGTCGGGGATCGCCTCCTCCGGCGGTCGCACGCCCTCGAGCCGAAGCCGGCCTTGGTGGAGCTCGACGGCGGCCCGCGCCGCCGGCTCCGACGTCGAGCGGGCCGACCCGCCCCGAGTCAGCGTCCACCCCACGACCCGCCTCGTGGCCCCCCGCAGGTCCACGAGATGCACCGCCACCGCCGCCTCGGACTGCTCGTACGGCTGCGGCTCCTCTCCATCCTCGAGCGCGAGCAGCTTCTCGAGCAGCCCCGGGGCGAGGCACAGCCGGAAGGACGCCGACTCGAGGGTCGGGAAAGCGGCCGGCAGCGTCTTGAGCTCGGAGTGGAGCGTGTAGATCCCTTTCGCGCGGCCGACCGGCTGGGGCAGCTCCCGTTCAGCCTCGCCCGAGAGCGGCTCCACCTCCCGAACCACTCCGCGCTCCACGACGACGGGCCGCATGTGCAGCTCGTCCAGCAGCGTCCGCACCGAGTACGGCGCCGGGAACGGATGCTCCGCCGCGGCCGGATCGCGCGCGGCGGCCCAGATCTCCAGCGACAGCGGCTCCTCGCCGAGCCGAGCCGCCGCCGCGGCCGTGAGCAGGTTCGTCTTGCCGGGAGCCGAGCCCATCCCGAGCAACGCGCCGAGGCCCGCGCGCCCGAACTCCGCGTCCAGGCGAAGCTGCTCGGTCGTCACGTGGTAGAGACCGCCGAGGTCGACGTAGTGCGTGCCGGCCTCGAGAGCGCCGCGCATCACCGGCACGTTGAGGCGGTAGTCCGCGGCGTTGACGACGACCGTCGCACCGTCGAGCGCCCGCGCGACCGCGGCGGGATCGGACGCGTCGAGCGCCTCGTCACCCTCGAGCCTGGCGTCGCGCCGCACGAAGGGCGCGTCCCACTGCTCGAGGAAGCCCGCGATGCGCCGGCCAATCGTCCCGGAGGCTCCGACGACTGCGATCACAGGTTCAGGAAGGTTCGCAGGCTTTTCATTAGGCTCCCGCAGCATGTCGATCCGTGAGCGGACGGGGTCGTCCGATGCGGTGATCGCGGCGCGCGAGCGCTACGTGGCCCGCGGGATCGCGACGCCGCCGCTCGTCGTCGCGCGCGCCGAGGGCGCGCGGATCGAGGACGTCGACGGCCGCACGTACATCGACTTCGCGGGCGGGCTCGGCTGCCAGAACACCGGCCACGGGCTGCCGGCCGCCGTCGCGGCGATCCGGGAGCAGCTCGACCGCTATCTGCACCAGTGCTTCATGGTCGGGATGTACGAACCCTACGTCGAGGTCTGCCGCCTGCTCGCCGAGGTCTCGCCGTGCCGCGGCGCCGAGCAGCGCAGCATCCTGGTGTCGAGCGGCGCCGAGGCCGTCGAGAACGCGGTCAAGATCTCCCGCGCGGCGACCGGCCGGCCCGCGGTGCTCGTCTTCGACCACGCCTTCCACGGCCGGACGCTGCTGACGATGACCATGACCAGCAAGGTCGTCCCGTACAAGCAGGGGTTCGGGCCCTTCGCCCCGGAGATCTACCGCGCGCCGGCGCCCTACCCGTACCGCGGGGTCACCTCCGACGACGCTATCGCGGCCGTCGAGCACCTCTTCAAGGCGGAAGTCGACCCGGCCACGATCGCGTGCGCCGTGCTCGAGCCCGTCCAGGGAGAGGGCGGGTTCATCCCGATGCCGCCGGACTTCCCGCAGCGCCTTCACGAGTTGCTCGCCCGCCACGGGATCCTCTTCGTCGCCGACGAGATCCAGAGCGGCGTCGGCCGCACCGGGACGGTCTGGGCGATCGAGCAGTACGACGTCGAGCCCGACCTGCTCGTGTCGGGGAAGTCGCTCGGCGGCGGACTCCCGCTCGCGGCCGTCACCGGCCCGGCGGAGATCGTCGATGCTGTCGAGCCCGGCGGCCTGGGCGGCACGTTCGGCGGAAACCCGCTCGCTTGCGCCGCAGCGGTGGCCGTGCTCGAGGAGGTCCGCCGTCCCGAGTTCCTCGAGCGGGCTCGCGAGCTCGGGGAGGTGATCCGGATGCGCCTCGACCAGCTCGCGGCGCGGAACGCCTCGATCGGCGAGGTGCGCGGCCTGGGCCCGATGCTGGCGCTCGAGCTCGCGGAGCCCACGCCGGACCTGGCCAAGGCGGTCACGGCGACCGCGCGCGAGAAGGGCCTGATCCTGCTCTCGTGCGGCCTCTACGGCAACGTGATCCGGATCCTCGTACCGCTCGTGATCTCGAACGCGGACCTCGCCCGCGGCCTCGAGCTCCTGGAGGAGTCGCTTGTCGACGCAGGCGCAACCGCGGCCTGACCTGACTCCGCCGGCGGCGCCGCCGGCGTTCGACGTGGAGGCGATCGCGCTCTACCGGTCGTACGGCGACGTGGTCGCGGTCGACGGCATCGACCTCGGGATCCCGGCCGGCGAGTTCTTCACGCTCCTGGGGCCGAGCGGGTCAGGGAAGACGACGACGCTCCGCCTGATCGCCGGCTTCGAGCGGCCGGACTCCGGCCGCGTGCTCCTCGGCGGCGCCGACGTCACGAACCGGCCGCCCTACGCCCGAAACGTCAACACCGTCTTCCAGGACTACGCGCTCTTCCCGCACATGACGGTGGAGCAGAACGTCGCGTACGGGCTCATGGTCAAGGGCGTCAAGAAGGCCGAACGGCGCCGCCGCGCCGGCGAGGCGCTCGAGATGGTGCGGCTGGCGGGCCTCGGGCCGCGGCGACCCGCCCAGCTGTCCGGCGGCCAGCGCCAGCGGGTCGCGCTCGCCCGCGCGATCGTGAACCGGCCGCAGGTGCTCCTGCTGGACGAGCCGCTCGGGGCGCTCGACCTGAAGCTGCGCGTGGAGATGCAGATCGAGCTCAAGCGGATCCAGCGCGAGGTCGGGATCACGTTCGTCTACGTCACGCACGACCAGGAGGAGGCGCTGACGATGAGCGACCGGCTCGCCGTCTTTCGCGACGGCCGGATCGAGCAGGTCGGCACGCCGGCACACGTGTACGAGCATCCCGAGAGCGAGTTCGTCGCCGGCTTCGTCGGCGTCTCGAACGTGCTCGAGCGGGACGGGCGGCGGTTCACCGTGCGCCCCGAGAAGATCCGGCTCCTCGACGAGAACGAGGAGCCGGCGGCCGGCTCGAAGTCGGAGCGCGGCCGCATCCGCGAGGTCGTCTACGTCGGGATGGTCACCCGGTACGTGGTCGACCTCGACGACGGCGGAGTCCTCTCCGTCGTCAGGCAGAACCTCGAGACCACCTCGGCGGACGTCGTCGAGGCGCGGGACCGCCCAGTCCGCCTCGAGTGGCGTCCAGAGCACACCTACGAAATCTCCTCGGGGGGAGAGACGGAGGACGAATGAGCAAGGCACGATGGCGCAGGCTCAGATGGCTCGGGCTTGCGACCTACGTCGTGATCGCGCTTCTCGCCGCGACGGCCTGCGGCAGCGACGACGACAACGGCGACGAGGCCGGCGGCACGACGACGACGGCGGAGGCGACGGAAGGAATGCTGACGTCGATCGGAGAGCCCGAGGGTCAGGTCAACCTGATCAACTGGGCCGGCTACGTCGAGAAGGACTGGGTCACCCCGTTCGAGACGGAGACGGGCTGCAAGGTCAACTCGAAGGTCGGCGCGACCTCGGACGAGATGGTCACGCTGATGAAGACGGGCAACCACGACGGCGTCTCCGCGTCGGGAGACGCGACGCTGCGCCTGATCGCCGGCGGTGACGTCGCTCCGGTGAACCTCGACCTGATCGAGAACTACGACGCAGTCTTCGAGGGCCTGAAGGACCAGCCGCACAACACGGTCGACGGAGTGCCCTACGGCGTTCCGCACGGCCGCGGCGCGAACCTCCTCATGTTCCGGACCGACGTCGTGAAGCCGGAGCCCGACAGCTGGGGCGTCGTCTTCGACGCGACCTCGCCGTACAAGGGGAAGGTCACCGCGTACGACAGCCCGATCTACATCGCGGACGCGGCGCTCTACCTGAAGGCGACCCAGCCTGACCTCGGCATCGAGGACCCCTATGCCCTCGACGAAGAGCAGTTCCAGGCCGCCGTCGACCTGCTGAAGGAGCAGAAGGCGATCATCGGCGAGTACTGGTCGGACGCGGCCAAGGAGATCCAGTCCTTCACGAACAAGGACACCGTGGTCGGGACGACCTGGCAGTACCAGGCGAATCAGCTGACCGGCGCCAAGCAGCCGGTGCCGGTGAAGGCGATCCTTCCGAAGGAGGGCTCGACCGGCTGGTCGGACACCTGGATGATCTCGTCCCAGGCCAAGAACCCGAACTGCATGTACCTCTGGATGAACTACATCATCTCGCCGGAGGCGAACGCCAAGGCGACGGAGTACTTCGGGGAGGCCCCGGTGAACGCCGAGGCCTGCAACCTGACGAAGGACAAGAACCACTGCGAGACGTTCCACGCGCAGGACGAGGACTACTTCTCCAAGGTCGCGTACTGGAAGACGCCGGTTCGCGACTGCGGCGACGACCGCGGCGAGGTCTGCAAGGACTACGCCGAGTGGACCGCGGCCTGGACCGAGATCAAGGGCTAATCGGAGGCGCTTGACGTCGGTTCCGTACGGAGAGGCGCCGCCCCGGGAAGGCCCGGGGCGGCGGCTCTCGACGTTCCTCTTCCACCACCCTAGGGCCCGCCTCGCCGCACTCCTCGCGTCGCCGCTCGCGTGGCTCGGAATCGCCTACCTCGGCTCGTTGGCGGTGCTCTTCCTGACAGCGGTCTGGCGGGTCGACCCCTTCACCGGCGACATCGTCCGCGAGTTCAGCCTCGACAACTTTCGCACCCTCTGGGAGCAGGACGTCTACCGCCGGATCACGACCCGGACGGTCACGCTCGCGGCGGCGGTGACCGTGACGGACGCGATGCTCGCGCTGCCGATCGCGTACTACATGGCTCGGGTCGCGTCCCCGCGGACCAAGGCGATCCTCGTTGTCGCGATCCTGACGCCGCTCTGGGCGAGCTACCTCGTGAAGGTCTACGCGTGGCGGATCATCCTGGCCGGCTCCGGCCCGCTGAACTGGGCGCTCGGGCCGCTCGGCCTCGACGGGCCCGGCTACACGACCACGGGCACCTGGCTCGTCTTCACCTACCTGTGGCTCCCGTTCATGATCCTGCCGGTCTATGCGGGGCTGGAGCGGATTCCGAACTCGCTGCTCGAAGCCTCGTCGGACCTCGGCTCACGCGGCCTCGGGACCTTCCGGCGGGTGGTCTTCCCGCTCGCATTCCCGGCGATCGTCGCCGGCTCCATCTTCACGTTCTCCCTGACGCTGGGCGACTACATCACGCCGCAGGTCGTCGGGAACACGAACTTCATCGGGAACGTCGTCTACACGAACGTCGGCGTCGCGAACAACCTCCCCTTTGCCGCGGCGTTCGCGACGGTCCCGGTGCTGATCATGGTCGTCTACCTCGCGCTCGCGAAGCGGGCGGGCGCGTTCGAGAGCCTGTGACGGGCGATCCCATGAGATCGTCTGTCCCGGGGCGGGAGCTGGTTGCTCTGGGGCGCGGCGGCAGTCCGGTGCCGATGCTGGCAGCATCGGTGCCGGGGTGGCGCCGCGCAGCGCAGGTCGCTGCGTGGGCGCCGCTTGCGGCGACCGCGCGGCGGCCGGAGCGGCGCAGACACGCCAGATCGCGCAGCCGGGCACGCGAGCTCGTGGGATTGACCGTCTGATGACCGTCGGAAGCGTGCTCCTGCGCGTCGCGACGGCGGCGACCCTCGCCTTCATCTACCTGCCGCTCTTCGTGATCGGGCTCTACGCGTTCAACGAGAGCATCACACAGGGCTGGCCCATCTCCGGCTACACGACGGCCTGGTTCGGAGAGGCGTGGCGCGACGATGACGTCCGCTCCGCCCTCTGGCTCTCGGTCAAATGCGGCGTGGCTGCGACCGCGATCGCGCTCGTGTTCGGGACGCTGGCGTCGCTCGCCGTCGCCCGGCACCGGTTCTTCGGCCGCGAGGCGATCTCGTTCCTCGTCATCCTCCCCATCGCGCTGCCGGGGATCGTGACGGGGATGGCGCTCAACGCCTCGTATGTCCGCTTCGGGATCGACTTCGGGCTGATGACGATCGTGATCGGCCACGCGACGTTCTGCATCGTCGTCGTCTACAACAACGTGATCGCGCGGCTGCGGCGCGCCTCCCCGTTCCTGGAGGAGGCCTCCTCCGACCTCGGCGCGGACTCGTGGCAGACCTTCCGCTACGTGACGTTTCCGCAGTTGCGAACCGCCCTGCTCGCCGGCGGCCTGCTCGCCTTCGCCCTCTCCTTCGACGAAGTGATCGTGACCACGTTCACGTCCGGCGCGGAGCAGACGCTGCCGATCTGGATCTTCACGAACCTGGCGCGGCCGCAGCAGCTTCCGATCATCAACGTCGTCGCGGTCGTCGTGATCCTGCTCTCGGTGATCCCGGTCTGGATCGCCCAGCGGCTGACCCGCGAGCCGACCGGCGTGGGAGGCACCGCTACAGCTGCCGCCGGTGCCCGCCAGTGAGGTAGGTTTTGCCCGAATCTAGGAGGTTTTGGCCATGAGCGTGAGCGTCGAGAAGCACAAGAACCTGGTCGGCGGCGAATGGGTCGACGCCTCCGACGGCGGCACGGAGGAGATCCTCAACCCGGCCACCGGCGAGACGATCGCCGAGGTCCCGAAGGGCACCGAGGCCGACGTCGACCGCGCCGTCGAGGCCGCGAAGAAGGCGTGGCCGGAGTGGCGCGAAGCGACACCCGCCGAGCGAGCGGAGCTCTTGCTCAAGCTCGCCGACCTGATCGACGAGCACACAGAGGAGCTCGCGGAGATCGAGTCCCGCAACGTCGGGAAGCCGATCGGGGCCGCACGGGACGAGATGCCGGTCTGTTCCGACAACATCCGCTTCTTCGCCGGCGCTGCGCGCATCCTCGAGGGACGCGCGACCGGCGAGTAC
>DASVEW010000063.1:0-12385 GCA_036380355.1 Gaiellaceae bacterium
TCGCCCTCGACGGCGAGGGAGAGTGCCTCGAACGCCCAGGTCAACGGCAGAACGACGGAAATCGCTTCGAGGAGCGGAGCCATGGCCTCGCGGGGGACGATCAGACCGCAGAGGAGGATCTGTGGCAGGACGAACGCGGGAAGGAACTGCACCGCCTGGAACTCCGTCTGCGCGAAGGCGCTCGCGAAGAGACCGAGCGCCATTCCGAGCACGGCATTGGCCATCGCCAGCGCGACGACGAGCCAAATCGGTCCCTGCACGTCGAGGTCGAGCAGCCCGAAGGCGACGGCGGACGCGATCGACCCCTGGATCGCAGCCACCAGAGCGAATGCGAGCCCGTAGCCGAACAGGATGTCCCCCTTCGCGAGCGGCATCGTCATCAGCCGCTCGAGCGTTCCGATCGTGCGCTCGCGGAGCATCGTGATCGAGGCGACGACGAACATCGAGACGAAGGGGAAGAGGCCGACGAGCGGGCCGCCGATCCGGTCGAAGGTCTCCTCCTGCCCCCAGAAGACGTAGCGGAAGAGCACGAGCAGGAGCGCGGGCACGCCGAAGACGAGCGCCAGCGTCCGCGGGTCACGGCGCAGCTGGCCAAGCACCCGAAGCGAGGTCCCAAGGGTCGCCCGCACGGTCATGCGTCCCCCGCGACGAGCATGAGGAACGCCTCATCGAGATTGCGGGCTCCTGTTCGCCTCAGGAGCGACTCCGGTGGCTCTTTGGCCACGATCCGGCCGTCTCGCAGCAGGAGGAGGTCGTCGCATCGCTCGGCCTCGTCCATCACGTGGCTCGAGACGAGCAGCGTCCTCCCGCCCTCGGCGAGCTCGTGGAACAGCGTCCAGAGGTCGCGGCGCAGCACGGGGTCGAGCCCCACCGTCGGCTCGTCGAGGACGAGCACCTCCGGCTCGTTGAGGAGCGCCGCGGCGAGGCTGACACGAGACTGCTCGCCGCCGGAGAGCGTGCGGACGACCTGCCCCTCGTGACCGCGCAGGTCGACCGCGGCCACGGCTGCGTCCACGCGGTCGGGCTCGGCTCCCAGAAGGGCCGCGAAATACCGCAGGTTCTCCCGGACGGTCAGATCGAGGTACACCGACGGAGCCTGGGCGACGTAGCCGATCCTGGATCGGAGCTCGGGCGAGCCGCCGGGAAGGCCCAGCACCTCGACCCTCCCGCCCTGCACGATCTGGACGCCGACGATCGCCCGCATCAGCGTCGTCTTGCCCGAGCCGCTTGGGCCGAGCAGTCCCGTGACACGGCCGGATGCGATCTCCAGCGAGAGGTCGGGGAGCACCAACCGGCCGCCCCGCACGACGACCAGGTCGACGATCCGGATCGCCGGCGTGCGCTCCATCGGCACCGCAGTATCCTCGGTCCGTGGCGGATCACGAAGCCCGGGGCGGGACGCTGATCCTCGGCGGCGGGTTTGCCGGGTCGTACGTCGCACGCTATCTCGGCAAGCGCGGCGCGACGATCGTCAGCCCCGAGAACTACATGCTGTTCACCCCGATGCTGCCGGAGGCGGCGTCCGGGACGCTGGAGCCGCGGCACGTCGTTGTCCCGCTGCGGCTGATGTGCCCGCACGCCGAGCTGCTCCTCGGCGAGGCGCAGGCGCACGACGTCGCGGCCCAGCGGGTGCAGGCGCGGGTGGGCGAGCGCCTCGTTTGGATCCGGTACTCCAACCTGGTCGTCGCGCTCGGCGCCGTCGTTCGCTCACTGCCGATCCCCGGCCTGGCCGAGCACGCGCTCGGCTTCAAGGACCTCGCCGACGCGATCCATCTGCGGAACCACGTGCTGGGACGGCTCGAAGCGGCGTCCGCCGACCCCAATCCCGCACACCGGGAGCGGGAGCTGACGTTCGTCTTCGTCGGGGCGGGGTACGCCGGCGTCGAAGCGCTTGCGGAGCTCTCCGACCTCGTCCACGACGCGATCCGCTACTACCCCGAGCTCCGGGACTCGCCACGGCACTGGGTGCTCGTGGACGCGGCCCCGAGGATCCTCCCGGAGATCCCCGGCAAGCTCGGCGACTACGCCGCAGAGCTGCTCACGAAGCGGGGCGTCGACATCCGAGTCGAGACCACGCTCGAAGAGGTGGAGCCGCACGCCGCCAGACTCTCCGACGGCGACCGGATCCTCACCAGCACCGTGGTGTGGACGGCCGGCGTCCGCGCGAATCCGCTGCTGCCCGAGCTCGGACTGCCCGTCGAGGACCGCGGCCGCGTCCCCGTCGACGAGACGCTGCGCGTCAGCCCGATGAGCCGCGTCTGGGCGCTGGGAGACTGCGCCGCCGTGCCCAACCTCGCCACACCCGGCCGCTTCGACCCGCCGACCTCCCAGCACGCCCTCCGGCAGGCCCGTCGTCTCGCGAAGAACCTCAAGGGCGACGTGCGCCCGTACCGGTACCGGATGCTCGGCGAGGTCGCGACGCTCGGCCGCTACAAGGGGGTCGCGAACGTCCTCGGGATCCCTTTCAAGGGCTTCCTGGGCTGGTGGGTGACGAGGACGTACCACCTGTACCAGCTGCCGCTGCTCTCGCGAAAGCTGCGCGTCGTGACGGACTGGACGGTCGCACTCCTGTTCCGCCGAGACATCGCGCAGCTCGGCACCCTCGGGCATCCGGAGCGGATCGGCGATGCCTGACGTCCTCGAACGGGTCCAGCGCTTCGAACGTGAGGTCGAGATGGCCGGCTCGCAGACCGTCGAGTCGCCGTTCGGCGTCGGAGTCCTCGAGCCCGCACTGCCGCTGCGGCACGACTCGAACTACTTCCTCGTGGAGCGGCTACCGATCGGTGCCGGGGCGCAGGAGCTCGCGGCCGAGGCCGACCGCATCCTCGGCGGGGCCGGTCTCGCCCACCGCGCCGTGATTACCTTCGACGCGGACCTCGGCGCGAAGCTGGAGCCGCCGTTCCGCGACCTCGGCTGGAACATCCGCCGCCACATCTGGATGGCGCAGCTCCGCGAGCCGGATCGGGCGCCCGACCTCTCGATCGTCCGCGAGGTCGGCGAGGCGGACCTCCGGCCGAGCCGGACCGAGGAGATCCTCCGCTATCCCTGGGGCAGCGAGGACGTTGCGAGGCAGCTCCTCGACGCCAAGCCCCTGCTCGGCGAGCGGGCGACGACCCGGTTCTTCGGCGTTCCCGTCGAGGGGGAGATCGTCAGCTGGGCGGATCTCTATGTCGCACAGGGGGTCGGTCAGGTCGAGGACGTCGCCACGAAGGAGGAGCACCGCGGCAAGGGCTACGCGAGCGCTGTCGTCCTGCACGCCGCGCAGGAAGCGCGCGCGGCGGGCGCCGATCTCGTCTTCCTCGTCGCCGACGGGGACGACTGGCCCAAGGCGCTCTACGGAAAGCTCGGTTTCGACACGATCGGGCGCCTGACGAAGTTCTTCCTTACCGGCTAGGCGCCTTCACCGACCCCCGTTCGGGGGACGCTCGAACGGCATGTGGGTTCCGATCATTGGACTTCATGCGGCGCAGCACGAGCGACAGGCTCGCCTCGATCCTGGTCGTAGGCGGCGCGCTCGCAGCATTCCCCACGGCTGCGGGCCACTTCTTCGGCGGTGACACCGTCACCTTCGGCGGCGGACTGCACTTCTACGGGGTCGGCGTCACGGCGCTGGCCGCGGCTCTCGCCGCCGTCGCGCTGACGATCATCGGGGCTCGCCGGCGTGACGGCCGGACCGTGCTCCTCGGGACGGCGTTCTCCGTCATGGCCGCGCTGCTGGCGCTGCACGGGATCGCCACGCCGTACTTCCTCGTCGGCGACAACGGCGTCGTCTCGTTCACGGGCGGCGCGACGTTGCCGATCGGCGGTGCAATCCTCGCGCTGTCGGCGATTCCGCGGTTTCGCCGGCCGGAGGGAGTGCGCGCGCTGCTCGTCCTCCAGGGCGCGCTCCTCGGCCTCGTCGCGGCCATGGGCGTCACGGCGTTCGCGGCGCCGTCGCTCGTTCCGGGCGTGCCCGAGCCACGCAGCCCCGCCGCGCTCGCGCTGCTGGCCGTGGGGCTTGTCCTCTACGCGCTGCTCGCGTTTCGCGCCTTCCGCACGTTCCTGCTGACCCACCGCCATGCCGACCTGCTCGTCGTGGTCGGGATCGCCTGGCTGGCCGCGGCCCTTCCGCCCGCGATGCTCATGACCTACATGGACCTCGGCTGGTGGCTCGGCCACGCGTTCGAGCTGGTGGGGATCGTCACGGTCAGCATCCCCGTCGCGCTCGATCTGCGCCGCGGCGCCCAGTCGAGGCCGCTTGCCGGCGACCTCGCAACGGTGGAGCTCGTCCGCTCCGAGGAGGAGTTCCTCGGCTCGCACGTCCGCGCCTTGACCGTCTCGCTCGCCGAGAAGGACGAGTACACCGAGGAGCACACTCGGCGCGTCGCCCTCCGAGCCGTCCAGGTCGGCGAGGAACTCGGTCTCTCTCCGGCGCGGCTGCGCGAGCTGGCGATCGGCGGGCTCGTCCACGACATCGGCAAGCTCTCCGTCCCGAACTCGATCCTCAGGAAGCCGGGAAAGCTGACCGCCGAGGAGTTCGAGGTGATCAAGCGGCATCCGGAGATCGGCTACCGGATGCTGGGCGACCTCGGCTTCTCCGAGTCGGTCGCACGCCTCGTGCTCGACCATCACGAGCGCCTCGACGGGTCCGGGTATCCGAGAGGACTCGAGGGGCCCGCGATGACGCTCGAGGCCCGGATCCTCGCGGTCTGCGACGTCTACGACGCGCTCATCTCGACCCGCGTCTACCGCGAGGCCTTCTCGCACGACGAGGCAACCGACCTCCTCCGCGACGAGGCGGGCACGAAGCTCGACCGCCGCTGCGTCGTCACGCTCTGCGCGATCCTTGCCGGCGAGCGCGCGCCGTCCGCGGTCGCCGTCTAGGGCTCGCGGAGCCACGCCACGAGCTAGTAACACTGTGTTACTAACTCAACCGGCCCGGCTCGCGCGCACCGACTTCAGGGCCGCGGTCAGCGACTGCTTGCCGTGCAGGACGGGCTCGAAGAGGTCGCCGTGGCGGTCGATCCGCTCGCGGACGGCGTCCATCGTGAAGGCAGCGGGGTCGAGTTCCTCGTTTACTTCGTCCCAGCGGAGCGGCGTCGAGACCGGCGCGCCCGGCTTCGGCCGCACGGAGTAGACGGACGCAATCGTCTTCCCCTCGCCGTTCTGGTTCGAGTCGATCAGGACGCCGCGCCGCTTCCGCTTCGACCACTCGGTCGTGACGAGGCCGTAGTGCGTCCGGGCGAGTGCCGACGCGATGATCTCCGCGAACTCGCGCGTCTCGTCATACGTGTGCCGGCGGGCGATCGGGACGAGCACGTGAATCCCCTCCGACCCGCTCGTCTTCGCGTGGCTCTCGAGGCCCACGGCGTCGAGTGCCTGCTTCACGAGCAGCGCGACCTGGATCGTCTCCTTGAAGCCGACGTCGTCGGACGGATCCAGGTCGAACAGCACCCAGTCCGGCCGGTTCGGCTTGTCCACGCGCGAGTACCACGTGTTCAGGTCGATGCAGCCCATGTTGACCATCCAGAGCAGCGCGAGCTCGTCGTTCACGAGCGGCGCCCGGATCTTCCGGCGCTGTCTCGGCGACTCGCGCGTCGACACCTCGATCTCGACCGTCTTGATCCAGTCGGGCATGTGCTTCGGCGCGTCCTTCTGAAAGAAGAACTTGCCGTAGGCGCCGTCGGGATACCGCTTCATCGTGAATGGGCGATCCTTCAGGTGCGGAACGACGACATCGGCGATCGAGCGGTAGTAGGCGAGCAGGTCGCCCTTCGTGATCCCCTCCTCGGGCCAGAACGGCTTGTCGAGGTTCGTCAGCTTGAGCACGCGCCTGCCCTTGCGGATCTCGGTCTCCATCGGCTTCGGCTCCTCCCGCCGCACTTCGGTCGCGGACTTGTCCTCGCGCAGGCCCTTGTAGGAGGGCGCGCGCAGCCTGCCGTCGTGCGTCCACTCGACGAACTCGATCTCGGCGACGAGCTCCGGCTCGACCCAGACGATCGCGTCCCTGCGGACCCTGGGCATCTTCGGCACCGTCCTGAACGGCGGATCCTTGCGCTCGAGCGGCCGGAGCTTCTTCAGGAGCTTGTCGATCTCCTCGTCGGTGAACCCGGTACCGACGTTGCCGGCGTACACGAGCTCGTCGCCCTGCCAGTAGCCGAGGATCAGCGACCCGAAGCGCCCCGAGCGCCGGCCCTGGCCCTTCGTGTACCCGGCGATCACGAACTCCTGCCGCCCGTGCGTCTTGATCTTCAGCCAGTTACGGCTTCGCCGGCCCGGCTCGTAGCGCGAGTCTCGCCGCTTCGAGACGATGCCCTCGAACCCCTGGTCGTGCGCCGCCCGGTAGAGCGCTTCGCCGTCGTCGAACGACTCGGAGAGCTGCACGGTCTGGTTGCGGCGGTCAAGGAGCTGCAGGAGCCGCGCGCGCCGTTCGGTCAGCGGGAGGTCGACGATCGGGTTGCCGTCGACCTCGAGCAGGTCGAAGACGACGAAGATGTACCGCGTTCCCTGCTTGCCCTGCTGCATCGCGGAGAACGTGGCCCGCCCCGATTCGTCGAGGGCGCAGACCTCGCCGTCGAGGACGCAGTCGGGCGTCTTGACGGCCCTGGCGATCTCCCTGGCCACCGACGCGAACCGCTCCGTCATGTCGATGTCGTTCCGGCTGACGAGCGTTGCGTCACCGCCCTGGACGTAGGTGATGGCGCGGTACCCGTCCCACTTGACCTCGTGCGTCCACTCCTTCCCCTTCGGCACTTCGTCGGCCAGCGTCGCGAGCATCGGCTTGTAGCGGCGCCGCTCGCGGGGAGCCTCGGCGCCGTCCTCGCGCTTGCGGAGGATCAGCCAGTTCTTCGGATCGCCGTCGAGCTTGGCCGGGACGAGCGTCCAGACGCCCTCGAGCCGCTTGCCGTGGAGGCGGACGGTGAGGCCGCCGCTCTTCTTCTCCTCCAGGAGCTCGTAGGTGCCGCTGTCCCAGATCTCGACCTGGCCGGCGCCGTACTCACCCTTGGGAATCTCGCCCTCGAAGGTCGCGTACTCGAGCGGGTGGTCCTCGACGTGGACGGCGAGCGCCCGCTGCCCCGGCTCTAGCGGGATGCCTTTCGGAACCGCCCAGCTCGCGAGCGCGCCGTTCCGTTCCAGCCGGAAGTCGTAGTGGAGCCGGCGGGCGTCGTGCCTCTGGACGACGAAGATCGGCTCCTTGCCGCGCTTCTTGGCGCCGAAGGGCTCCGGCGTCTTCTTCGGATCCCGCTTGCGCCGGTACTCGGCGAGCTCGGCCATGGGCCTAGCTTGCCTTCTTCGTGGCCCTCTTCGCCTTCTTGCGCTCCTCTTGCGTCCGCTCGACGGACTCGCGGAGCGCCGCCATCAGGTCGACGACCTCGCCTTCGTCCTCCGCCTTCGGCTCCGGCAGCTCCTCGCCCTCGGCCTTGGCGCGGATCAGGTCGAGCAGCTCCTTCCGGTACGTGTCGTCGTACTTCTCGGGATCGAACTCGGCGCTCAGGTTCTCGACGAGCGGCTTCGCCATCTCGACCTCGGGTTTCCGCACCTGTCCGTCGCCCTCACCGGCACGCTCACGAGCCCGAACGAGCTCGTTCCCCTCCAGATCGGCCTCACGACCGCTCCTACCCCGGCGGGTGTTCTACGTAAACCTGCACTTTTCTTACTTCCGAGTCCGTACAGGCTCGGTGGACAACCCTGTGGACGATGTGGACGACGCGTAGACACCCAGCGACCTGAACCGGTCGCGCCGCCGACGCCGCAGCTCGTCGCCCGGAATCGCGGAGAGATCCTCCAGCGAGCTCTGCAGCGCCTCTCCGAGCAGGCGCGCGGCCTCGTCCCAGCTCGTGTGCGCGCCACCTTCGGGCTCCGGCACGATCGCGTCGATCGCGCCCAGCTCGAGCGTGTGGACGGCATCCGGCTTCAGGGCGGCTGCGGCCTTCACCTTCTCCCCGCCGTCTCTCCAGAGGATGGCGGCGCAGCCCTCGGGCGAGATGACGGAGTACATCGCGTTCTCCTGCATCAGCACCCGGTCGGCGAGCGCGATCGCGATCGCGCCGCCGGAACCGCCCTCGCCGATGACGCAGGCCACGATCGGCACCGTCAGCCGGCTCATGAGCGACTGGGAGCGGGCGATCGACCCGCCCTGGCCGTGCTGCTCGGCCGCGACGCCTGGAAACGCGCCGGGCGTGTCGACGAGCGAGACAATCGGGAAGCGGTGGCGCTCGGCCAGGTCCATCGTGCGCATGGCCTTCCGGTAGCCCTCGGGATACGTCATGCCGTAGTTCCGGCGGATGCGCTCCTTCGTGTCCCGCCCCTTCTGCTGGCCGAGCAGCGCGACGGTCCGGCCGTTGAAGCGCCCGAGCCCGGTGATCATCGCCGGATCCTCGGCACGCGACCGGTCGCCGTGGAGCTCGATGAAGTCCTCGAACATCCGCTCGACGTAGTCGAGCGTGTAGGGCCGGTCGGGGTGCCGGGCCAGCTCCACCCGCTGCCAGATCTCCTCGTCGGTCGGCTCCGACGTCTTCTCCAGCTGGCGCTGCAGGCGGGAGAGCTCGCCGGAGATGCTCGCGCCCCGGAGCAGGCCGAGGCGCTTCAGCCGACTCAGCCGGTCGCGCAGGTGCAGCTCGGCCTCACCCGGCATTGTTGGCGAACAGTCGCAGGACGCGACCGACGTAGGGACGCAGGTCTCGGCGACCGACGATCGCGTCGAGGTGGCCGAAACGGACGTTGGACTCGGCAAGGCCGAAGTCGTCGGGGAGCTTCTCCCGCGTCGTCTGCTGGACGACTCGCGGGCCGGTGAAGGCGAGGAGCGCGCCCGGCTCCGCGACGATCACGTCGCCCAGCGACGCGAAGCTCGCCAGAACGCCGGCCGTCGTCGGGTGGGCCATCACGCTGACCATCGCCCCTCCGGAATCCTTCAGATCCTCGACCGCGCAGACCGTCTTCGGGAGCTGCATCAGGGAGAGGATTCCCTCCTGCATGCGGGCGCCGCCGGACGAGGTCACGCTGACGAGCGGGATTCCCTGCTCGGACGCGCTCTCGCAGGCGCGGACGAACTTCTCGCCGACGACGCTGCCCATCGAGCCGCCCATGAAGGCGAAGTCCATGACGGCGAGCTCGCACCGGACGCGCTCGATCGCCGCCGACCCGATCACCATCGCGTCGCCCTGGCCCGTTTCCTGCTCGGCCTCGACGAGCCGCTCGGTGTACGGACGCGTGTCGTAGAAGTCCAGCGGATCCTCGGAGCGCAGATCGGCCGCCTCCTCCACGAAGGTGCCCTCGTCAGCGAGCTGCCTGATGCGCTCTTTCGCGCGGACGCGGAAGTGGTGGTTGCAGTGTGGGCAGACCCAGAGGTTCGCCGCCAGCTCGTCGTCGCGGTAGTGCGATCCGCACTCCGGACAGGTGTTCGGATGCGGCTTGTCGTTTCTAGACGGCTCCGGAAGGTTCCGGTGCTCGATGGAGATGTCGATCCGCTCCGCCAAGAAGCCGAGTCTAGAGGCCGAGGGCCGTGGTCAGGCGGCGGGCAGGCTCGAGGTTCCGCTCGTCGGGAAGCATGGCGGAGAGGCCGGCACCGAGCACGCGGTTGCGCGCTCGGACGTCGAGGAGCACGTCCTCGGCCTCTGCGAGCGAGAGCCCGCCCGGCTCCGGCATGAACGGCGCCACCTCGTCGTCCGCGAGCGAGTCGAAGTCGACCGCGACGTAGCTCCCCGCGGTGTCGTCGATCGCGGGCCCGACGGCGTCGCCGCCGAGCCCGATGCCGTGCGCGGCGATGAACTCCTCTTCCGGCGGGTCGAGGTTGCGGGCGCCGACGAGCGCGACGTCCTTCGCGTCGACGGCGCCGGAGTCGAGCAACATGCGCAGCGGCGTCGCCCACTCGTTGCCCGACGGCGAGCTCTCGATCGTGTTCAGGTCGCCGTGCGCGTCGAACCAGATGACGGCGATGCGCCCGTGGCGCGCGGCGAGCGCCTCGACCGCTCCGATGTGCGCGCAGCAGCAGCCCCCGAGGACGAGCGGCCGCTCCGGAAGCTCCAGTGCAAGCGCGAGGTTCTGCTCCGCGAGCGAGTCCTCTGCGACGACTGCGGCTTCCGGATAGGGAAGCGGTAGTGACGCCGCCTCCGCCATCGGCTCGCCGTCCCGGCCCCAGGCGCGCGGAACCCGCACGAGGCCCGCAGCGAACGTCAGCCCACAGACGTGGCACTCGTACTCGGGCCCGAGCGCGACCGCCGTGTACGCCCGGCACTCGGGGCACTTGGCGCGCAATCGCGACAAGGCCCTAGACGCTACCTACGCGAGGGCCTTCTCGTAGATATCCGATCGGCGGAACACGTGCATGCCGGCGTTCTCGTACAGACGGTGCGCCCCGGTCAGGCTTTCCGCGTCGACGCCGAGCCCGACCCCGTGGAAGCCGCGCCGGTGGAACTCGCGGAAGACGTGGAGAAGCAGCGCCCGGCCGAGCCCCTGGCGGCGCCAGGGCCGGCGAACGCCGAGGACGCGGACCCAGCCGAGGCCCTCCTCCCCCTCCCACGGCTTGCAGAGCGCGATCCCGGCCGCCTCGCCGCCGATCTCGGCGACGAACCAGAGTGAGAGGTCGAACCCCTCCTCCAGCATCCAGTGCGACCACTCGTCGAAGGGGTCCTGTGCGAACCCCCAGGTGTCCGCAAAGGTCTCGGAGTACACGTCGTAGGCGGTCCGGATGTCGGCGTCGGTCGCGGGCCGCACAGTGACGCCCTCGGGCCACTCGGGCTCGGGCGGATCGCCGTCGAAGTCGATCCGCATCCGGTACGAGTGCCGGATCAGGACGTAGCCGCGCCGCTCGAGCGCAAGCTTCTCCGGCTCGTCGGCGTCGTACGTGAAGGCGCGAATGAGCGAGCCGTTCCGCTGTCGGACGCGTTCCTCGCCCCAGGAGATGAGGTCGTCTCGTACGTCGTCGGCCTCCGAGACCGGGACGCGGACGTCGATCCAGTAGTTCGGCTCCGGGTGCGGGGCGATGTCGCCGTACCCGACCAGCGCGCCGTCCCTGACCGCGACCCGTATGTCGTGCTCGTGGTCGAGCTCCGGCGCGGTCAGCCACTGCCGGACGGTCGCCTCGGTCTCCTCGCGCTCGCCGAACAGCTCGTGGGTGACGCGGTTCACGAGGTCGGCGATCGCGCCCGCCTCGTCGAGGCGCGGCGCTCGGAGCGAGACGCTCACGGGGCGACGAGGTCGTCGAGGGCGCCGGCCAGGCCGTTCAGGTCCCGCAGCTCGCGGTCCGGCTGCGGCCCCGGGCGTTCGTCGAGCCGGTTGATCCAGATGCTCGGCAGCCCGAGCTCCTTCGCCGGAGCGATGTCGTGGAAGAGGCTCGCCGCGACGTGGACGTGGCTCCCCCGGTTGGCTCCGGTGCGGCGGAAGAACTCCTCCCAGTGCACGTGACCCGGCTTGTACGAGCCGATCTCGGAGGCGACCACGGTCTCGTCGAACGGCACGCCGATCCGCTCCTTCGACGCGGCTATGTAGTCCGGGTCGGTGTTCGAGAGGATCGCGAGGCGCCAGCCGCGGCCGCGTGCCTCCTCGAGGGCGCCCCGCACTTCGGGGAACGGCTGCCAGGACGGCAGCGACTGGGCGAGAGCCTCCCCGTCGGAGAGCTCTCTCCCTTCCTCGTCTGCCAGCTGCCGTAGCGCCCGAGTGAGCACCGCGCGGTAGGTCAGCGTGCCGTCGCGCTCGAGCTCGGGCTCGAGCTCGTGATAGCGCCGCAGGAGCCGGTCGGCCTGGTCGTCACCGAATACGTCGGCCAGCACCGACCGGATCCCGCCGTTCCAGTCGATCAGCGTCCCGTAGCAGTCGAATGTCGCCCACCGGTCCACGGCGGGACAGTAGCCCGAGGGGTCAGGCGCCCGGGTCGCTGCGGCGCTTGGAAAGCCGCCGCGGAGTACCTCGGGGTCAGACCCCTTGAGTCTGGCGTTGTCAAGGCTCGGCGCCCGAGCGGCGCGCGCTAGCCGTCGAACTGGCGGATCACGATGCAGGCGTTGTGGCCGCCGAAGCCGAACGAGTTCGAGACGCCGACGCGAACGTCCGCCTCGCGCGCCTCGTTCGGGATGTAGTCGAGGTCACACTCGGGATCCGGGTCGTCGTAGTTGATGGTCGGCGGCAGCGTGTCCCGTTCGACGGCCAGCGTCGTGAAGATCGCCTCCACGGCGCCCGCGGCCCCCAGGCAGTGGCCCGTGGCGCCCTTCGTCGAGGAGACCGGCGTCTTGCGGGCGTTCTCCTCGCCGAGCGCGATCTTGATCACGCGCGTCTCGCTCGCGTCCCCGAGCGGCGTCGAGGTCCCGTGGGCGTTGATGTAGTCGATCTCGTCCTGGTTGACGCCGGCATCCGACATCGCCATCCGCATCGCCCGCGCCGGGTTGTCGCCGGTCGGGTCCGGCTCGGTCACGTG
>DASVEW010000064.1:0-3341 GCA_036380355.1 Gaiellaceae bacterium
GGCCCGGCTCGCCCAGCTCCCGCGAGTACTTCTGCTTCTTCAGCGGCAGCTCGAGCGCGGGCTCGTAGACCAGCCAGCGTTTTTCCCCCGCCACCTGGAGCACGAAGACGTCGTGCGTGTCGTGGTGGACCGGCAGGCCCTGCGCCGACCTCGGCGTGTAGTACGCGTTGACCTGGGCGGGATGGCCCAGCGTCCGCTCCAGCGACCGGCAGAAGGCCCCGAGCTCCGGACGCTGCAGATGGAGGCCCTGGAGGACGATCGTCGCCCCGCGCTCCCACTCGGCGAGCACGCGGTCCACGTCGGCGGTCCCGCTGAACCCGGTGGGCCGCCAGGGGATGTCGACGGTGTAGTCGCGCACAGCCAGCTGCTCGCCTGCCTTCACGAGGCGGAAGCCGGGGAAGCGCAGGCCGCCCGATGTGATCAGTCGCTCGGCCTCGTCCTCGGACAGGAGGTCGTCGTAGCGGCCCGTCTCGTCGCGCTCGACGACGAGCGGCTTGCGCTCCCAGTACTCGGCGAGGAACTCGCGCTCGCCGAGCGGCTCGACGCAGCGCGCGAGGGCGCTACGCGTCCGTGTCGTCGGAGTCGCTGTCAGTGTCGTCCGTGTCGCTGTCGACGTCGTCCATGTCCGCGTCGGCCGTCTCACTGCGGATCTCCTGCGCGACGTCGGTGCGGATCTCCTCGTCCGTGAGCGGTGACCTGGTCTCGTCCATCGTCCCCTCCTCGGTCGGCGGCTGAACGCCCGAGTCTAGAGGGCTTGGGGCGAAGGGCCGATGGATAGACTCGCGCCCCGGCATGGATCTCTACGAGTACCAGGGCAAGGAGCTGTTCAGGCGCTTCGGCATCCCCGTGTCCGAGGGACGCCTTGCGACGACGCCGGAGGAGGCCCGAATGGCGGCGGAGGAGCTCGGCGTCCAGGTCGTCGTCAAGGCGCAGGTCCTGACGGGCGGGCGCGGCAAGGCCGGCGGGATCAAGCTCGCCGACGGGCCGGACGAGGTGGAGCAGCACGCACGGGCGATCCTCGGGATGGACATCCGCGGCCACATCGTGCGCAAGCTCTGGATCGAGGCCGCGTCGGACATCGAGCGCGAGTACTACCTCTCCCTGACGTTCGACCGGGGCGAGAAGAAGGCGCTTTTCATGTTCACGAAGGAAGGCGGCGTCGACATCGAGGAGGTGGCGGCGAACCGGCCCGAGGCGCTCGTGAAGCTCGAGGTCGACCCGCTCGAGGGCTTCCAGCCCTACCAGGCCCGCCGCCTGATCTACGGCGCCGGGATCGAGGACGAAAGGGAGCAGAAGCAGATCGCCAAGATCGCCGAGCGCCTCTACGCGGCCTTCGTGGAGAGCGACGCGATGCTCTGCGAGATCAACCCCCTGATCGTCACGCCCGACGGCGAGGTCAAGGCGCTTGACTCCAAGTTCACGGTCGACGACAACGCGCTCTACAAGCATCCGGACATCGCCGAGATGCGCGACCTCGACGCCTATCCGCCCGAGGAGCGGCAGGCGCGCGAGAAGGGTGTCACCTACGTGAAGCTCGACGGCGATGTCGGGGTGCTCGGGAACGGCGCCGGCCTCGTCATGTCCACGCTCGACGTGGTCGCCCTCGCCGGCGGCCGGCCCGCGAACTTCTGCGACCTCGGCGGCGGGGGCGACGCGCAGGGCGTCGTCGACGCACTGGAGATCATCAGCGCCGATCCCCAGGTCAAGTCGATCCTCTTCAACATCTTCGGCGGGATCACCCGCTGTGACGAGGTGGCGCGCGGGATCCTCCAGGCGCTCGAGCAGATGGCGATCGAGGATCCGATCGTCGTGCGACTGGACGGCACGAACGCGGACGAGGGGAGAGAGCTCCTGCGCGAGGCCGCAACGGGGAACCTTCACGTCGAGCCGACGATGCTCGACGCGGCCAGGAGAGCGGTGGAGCTGGCGGCGTGAGCTGGTCCGAGCGCGCGCAGCTGTACCGCGAGTCGGCGGCGCACCGTGAGGGCGAGGATCTGGATCTCGTCGTCGAGTGGGCCGCCGGCGCGGAGACCGCGCTGGACGTCGCCACCGGCGGGGGGCACGTCGCGCGGCGGCTCCGAGAGGCGGGCCTGAACGTCGTGACCGTCGATCCCGCGCCCGGCATGGAGCCGGACGTCGTCAGCCGCGGCGAGGACCTGCCGTTCGCCGACGGGAGCTTCGACGTCGTCGCCTGCCGGGTAGCGGCGCACCACTTCGACGACGTCGCGAAGGCCGTTACAGAGATGGCCCGGGTGAGCCGGGATCGAGTGATCGTCGTCGACAACGTCTTCCTCGACGATGCTGCGGAGGAAGCGGATCACGTCCGCGATCCGTCGCACGTGCGGAACCGGTCGGAGGGCGAGTGGCGCGGCTTCTTCGCGTCCGCCGGCCTGCAGGTCGAGGAGGTGCGGCGCCTGGAGAAGCCCATCGAGGTCGAGCCGTGGCTGGAACGCGCCGGCACGACCGCGGAGCACGCAGAGCGAGTCCGCGAGCTGCTCGGCGCTCGCATCGAGGACGGCTGGATCACGCTCGACCGGATCGCGATCCTCGGGCGGAAGTAATGGCGATCATCGTCGACAACGACACGCGCCTCGTCGTCCAGGGGCTCACCGGACGAGAGGGCTCCTTCCACGGGGTCCGCAACGGCGACTACGGGACGAACGTCGTCGCGGGCGTCACGCCGGGAAAGGGCGGAAGCGACGTCCAGGGCATCCCCGTCTTCGACACCGTCGCCGAGGCGGTCGACGAGGCGGGCGCGAACACGGCGATGGTCTTCGTCCCGGCACGTTTCGCGACCGACGCGGTCTACGAGGCCGTGGACGCCGGCATCGAGACCGTGATCTGCATCGCCGAGGGGCTGCCGGCCCACGAGATGCTGCGGGTCTACAACTACATCCGGCCCAAGGGGATCACGATGCTCGGCCCGAACTGCCCGGGCGCGCTGTCGCCGGGGAAGGCGAACGTTGGGATCATCCCGGCGGAGATCTTCCGCGAGGGCCGGATCGGGCTCGTCAGCCGCTCGGGCACCCTGACGTACCAGATCGGGCACGAGATCACGCAGCTCGGCCTCGGGAACTCGACGATCGTCGGGATCGGCGGCGATCCGGTCGTCGGCTCGTCGTTCATCGACGTCCTGGCCAAGTTCGAGGCCGACGAGGAGACGGAGATCGTCGTCATGGTCGGCGAGATCGGCGGCGCCGAGGAGGAGAAGGCCGCAGAGTTCATCCAGGCCGAGATGACGAAGCCGGTCGTCGCCTACATCGCCGGGTTCACCGCGCCTCCCGGTAAGACGATGGGCCACGCCGGCGCGATCATCTCCGGCACCTCGGGCACGGCGCAGG